>JAZRZG010000113.1:0-4585 GCA_045601305.1 Synergistaceae bacterium | reverse complement strand
CAGGCTTCCTGTTTCAACAACGATATTGTCTTGGCTGATTTCAGCGCCGATTTCAACATCGCCGCGTATTGATGTGTCTCCGCTGCCTGTTACGTTCTGTGTCAGCGTTCCGTCTGAAAGGAGGAGAAGTCCTTCGTTTGCGACGGCTTTTTTGACTCCGTCAGCTTTGATGTACAGTCCTTTGTCGTCATTGACTGTTACTGCTGTTTCAAGTTTTTTGTCCGCCGCGTTGACGTAACCGTCTATTATCGTTGTTCCTTCGCCCGTAACATCGCTTCCGAGCTTCGCGAATTTGTCTTCGGAGATGGTTTCGTCTGCTGTTCCGCCTGTGAGTTTGAGCGTTCCGTTGTTTGTTATGTTGCTTCCGATGTACTGCACATCTGTCGTGAGATTGCCTGTTGCTCCTACTGTATAGGCTGTCGTTGATACTTTGGCGTTTGTTGTCACGTTTCCGGTTATTTCGGTCGTCCCTTCTCCGCTTATTTCTTTCGCAAGCGTGCCGTCTGTAAGCGTCAGCGTTCCGCTTGACACTTTGTTCGTTGCTGCCTGTATGTTGCTTGCGTTCGCTGTCACGTTTCCGGCAAATTCAAGCGTGTTTGTCGTCACGTCTGACGCGAGTTCTCCGCCTGTGAATTTCACCGTGCCGTCTCCGCTTATCGCTTTGACAAGAGTTCCGTCATTCAGCGTGAGGGTTTTGTCTGTTGCTACCGTATTTGTGTTACCGGCTATATACGCCGCGTTTGCCGTTACGTTTCCGTTGATGTTGAGGTTTCCGCCCGTGATTTTCGCGCCGAGTTCTCCGCCGCCGAGGTTCACTGTGCCTGTGTTTGTCAGTCCGTCTGTTCCTGTCATGGCAAGGTTTGCGGCGTTCGCAACCGTCATTGTTTTGTTGTTGACGTAACTTCCGTCTCCCGCAAGCATACCTGTAAGGGTTACATTTTGGTCAATGGTTACGCTTCCTGTGTTTGTTATTCCGTTGTTCAGTTCAAGCGTGTCTGTGCCGCTGATTTTCAGCGTTCCGGCATTTGTGAATGCAGTTCCGTTTTTCCAGCCGCTTATTTCTTTTACGTTCACTATGCTGAGTGTGTCGCCGGCTTTTGCCGCTATGCCTTCAAAACCGCCGCCGGCAAAGCTGTGGTCGTTGCCCTGTATGGTGAGTTCGCGGTTTGTTTCGCCTGTCACGTTGACAAGTTCGCCGAGATTTGTTTCCTCAACGTAGTCGTCAAGCAGAACGTAAGTGGCTACGTTTCCGGCAAAATAGCTCGGTGTCTGCGTTGTGTCTTCGTAGTTCTGCACTATCTGCGCCAGTGTGTAGCCGCTGCTTTTCTTTACATCCATCCAGCCGATTTCTCCCTCTGTCTGTGAGAACGTGTACAGGTAACCGTCTGTAGTGCCTGAAGCTGTGTCTTCTATCGTTATTGTGTTGCCTGTGCCGCCGTTAAGATACTGCGCTTTTTTCGTTTCGCCAACGTTCCACTGCGCAAGCGTGTTTGTGCCGGTTACGTTGGCGCTGCCGAGTTTCAGCGTGCCTGTCGCCGTGTCTGTTACAGTTATTTGCTCAACCGTTGGATTTCCGTCTGTTACGCTTGCGTTAAAGCTGTAGATTGCGCTGTCGGAGTTAAACGCTGCTGTTTCGGCAAGGTTTGCGCCGGTAAACACTATGTCTTCACCGAGCGTCACGTTTCCGCCCGTGATTTTGCCTGTGCTTCCAAACAACGCGCCTGTTTCAAGTGTCGTTGAAGCCGTGCTTTCGTTGGTTATTGTGCTGTTTATTGTGCTTCCGGCTTGTGCCGTTACTGTGCCACTGTTGGCTATGTTTTTGCCAAGTTCTCCGCCTGTGATGTTAAGTGTTCCTGCGTTGGTTATGGCATTAGTGATTGTCATAGCGGCAAGTGTTCCGGTGTATGTTGCGTCTGTTTTAACGTCAAGTGTTCCCGCTGTTATGCTCTTTCCGCTGCCGAGGTACACGTGCGCAGGGTTTGCGCCGTCTCCTATTTGCAGTGTTCCGCTGCCTGTGATATTCGCGTTGAGATAGCCTGTGTCTGTTGCAACGGGGGCGGTAATGTCCGCTATATCTCCCGTGAGTATGAGTGTACCGTTGTTTTCTATGTCTCCGGCAAATACGTTTGCGTTCGGGTCAAGCGTTGCGCCTGAGTATATTTTTACGTTGTTTGCTATTGAGCTTCCTGTGTAGTTCAGCGTGCCGCTTGCTGCTTCAAGAGTGCCGTTTCCTGTGAAACTGCCGGAGGCTGTCATTGTATTTCCGATGCCTGCGTCAAATTTCACAGTGCCGGCGTTGGCAACGTCTTTCGCAAGCGCACCGGCTGTGAGCGTGAGGTTTCCGTTCGCGCCTGTTACGGAAAGGCTGCCGCTGTTGCCGAAGTTCGCCGCGGTTGAGCTTACGTTTCCGGCTATTACTATGTTTCCTGCTCCTGTTATGGTCTTGTTGAGAGTTCCGTCTGTAAGGGTCAGCGTGTCGCTTGTTACAGACAGACTGCCGCTGTTGCCGAAGTTCGCCGCGGTTGAGCTTACGTTTCCGGCTATCGCTATGTTTCCGTTTCCTGTTATGGTCTTATTGAGAGTTCCGTCTGTGAGGGTCAGCGTGTTGCTTGTTACAGACAGACTGCCGTTGTTGCCGAAATTCGCTGCGGTTGAGCTTACGTTTCCGGCTATCGCTACGTTTCCGTCTCCGCTTACCGCTTGCGTGAGCGTACCGCCTGTGAATTTGACAGTTCCGCCGTTCATTGTCGGACTTGCAACTCCTGTTGTCACGCCGTATTTGTCAGCATTCAGTTCAAGCGTACTGCCTGTACTGATTGTCAGTGCATTGGCAATGCTTCCCGTACTGCCTACGGTTGTTATACCTCCGGCTGTTGTTAAAGCAACACCTGCAAGCGCTCCATCAATGCTGTTAGTTCCTTTGAGCGTAAATTTCCTCACCGTAGTGAGCGTAGATCCATTTTCGACAGAGATATTTCCCGTCAGTGTTGTGCCGCTTGACCCCGCCGAAATACTGCCATTTTGTCCGGTTGCGACTGTTACGCTCGCGTCGTATTCGCCGTTTGTAAAGCTGAGATTAAAGCCTCCGCCAAGCTGTGCTGTAAGTCCGCTTGCTTTGTACGTTTCCGCAAGGGTACCGGCGTTTGCTGAACCTCTATGTAATGTAAAATGCCCTGCTTCCACAGGGGTTGTCACAGCATCGGCGTATGGATTTGTTGTTGCGTTATACGATCTTGTAGGGTCAACCCGCGTACCGTCTATTTTTTCCGCAAAGAGGTAGATGTAATATACCTCATTCGCTGCAAGGTTTGAAACATCGACAGAAAGGTCTGTTTCTGCCGTGTTTGTCGAGAGTTTTGCGTAGTTGACATATTTTGTGACATATTCCCCCAGTTGCAGTTCATAGTCGCTCCTAGTTCTTTTGATAGGACCATTTATTACAACAGCTGCAATATGGTCGTATGCTTCGTTTGCAGCAAGATCGCTGTAGGTAACCTTAAGCTGCGTATCCGTCGTCAGCGGGGACGTTAGGTTTATAACATTGCCTGATATGCGGCTGGCAACAGTTTCAGTATCTTCAGCTGTCATGCTTGCGGCAGGTGTTCCGCTGTACGTAAGAACTTCCTTTGTCTGTTTTGTGAGCGTTAATGTGTCCGTGACCGTAGGAAGCATAAATTTAGCATACTCTGTCACCGCAGCTTTACCGTTTGTTGTAGTTCTGAAAAGACTGTCTTCGAAGAGAGGCGATTGCAGATTGATTTGCAGTGCAGGACGAGTATAGTACCTACTACTGGTTCCCAAGTCGTAGATATTAAAACTAAATCCACCACCATATGATGTCTGAGCAGAGACATACTTATGATCCCGTAAAAGCCACCTGTTACTATTGGATGGGACGAGAGTTTTTTTCTGTGCATTAGTGCCATTCTTGTAAAGCTCGTAAAGCTCCGTCGCCTCAGTTGAAGAAAGAGAATATACTAAGTCATTGTATTCACTTTTTGAGCTAAATCCTGTATCTTCACCCGTTAAATCATGTTTTGTTATGTAGTTTGCTGTGCCGTTGGCTTCTGCCCATGTCATATTGGCATAATTGGCTCCTGTGGCTTTTGCCCACGCTGTATCGTGATAAGTATCGGCAGTGGTATGTCTCATTTTATACTCAATACTATACTCACTCTGCGTTGTCTCACTCCCTTTGTATCCACTGACATCTCGACGAACGCTAGAGTTTACATATTTTGGGTCTGATGTTCCCCAGTACGTGTAACTGTCGGTACCCCATAAGATTATGTAGCCACATTTGCTGCCTGCAGGAATTGTACTGTCGTCTTTTTCAGTAGCGTACAATATCCAGTCATAGCCCCCAAAAGTTCTTCTGTTACCAACCTCGGTGAAATTCACACCTGCGGCTATTCCTGCGCTGTCTGCTGCCATCGCAGGCGACGCGACACCGAATATGAATGATACAAGCATTAGAATTGCCGCTGTTTTTCGGAAATTTCTGAATTTTGCCTCTGCCATGCAGACCACCTCTTGTTTGATTTGTGAATCTTGAATTTTTGAATTTTGAATAAACAACCTTAAC
>JAZRZG010000112.1:0-2873 GCA_045601305.1 Synergistaceae bacterium | reverse complement strand
CTTGTTGCGATACCGCCCGTACAGACGGCATTTGCGTTACAAAAACTTTTGCAAAAAACTACCTACAATTAACCGCCGTTTCATATAACATTCTGCCTTTGGCTGGTACTCATTTTTGGGTATCAGCCTTTTTGTTTAGTACACAGTTCGCAATCCGCAATCGCCCAACTGTAAACCGAACACAGATATAATTAAAAATGCTTGAGGTGAAGAAGATGATATACAACCTGTCAACACGATTAAAGCAATTACGGCAGGAGAAACACCTAAAGCAAGAGCAAGTTGCGCTGTTGGTTGGTGTTACAAAGTCTGCCGTTTCAGCTTGGGAGCTTGATATGCGGCAACCCTCTTATGAAGCCCTTATCCGCTTGGCTGAATTATACCGTGTCAGCACGGATTATCTGCTTGGTCGAACAAACGATAGGACAATAGACCTTTCGGGACTGACGGCGGGAGAAGCGGCTATCGTTTGTGAGCTTGTAGCGTCTATGACGGCAAAGAACAAAAAGATGGAGGAGTTTTTATGAAACGAACATTATGCACCCTACTCATTCTTTCCCTGCTGTTGTGCATGAGCGTTCCCGCTCTTGCCACAGAAGATGCAGAGACTACCCCTGCCACGCACACCGTCAGCACATTGGACGAACTGCAAGCTGTGCTGACCTACGCCGTGAGCGGCGATACCGTTGTGCTGACTGATGGTATTGTTTTGGACGCTGTCAGCGTCAGCACAGAAGAAGATATTTTACTTACCACCGCCGCCGACGCTCCCGCCGTTTCCATTGCTATGTACAATGGCGCAATTTTGGACGGGTTCTCTCTTTCAAATGTCCGTGTAACGGTTTCCACAAGCGAGACTGCCGCCGTCATTCGCAACTGCAATTTCGTATCCATAGACGAGCAGGAGCCATATATCCGCGTCAACGGAAATCCGACCACGCCCAATGTTGCACAGATAGAAAACTGCGCCTTTGAGAACGCTTTGTCCTGCGCTCTCTCTGTGCGAACAAATACCAATGTAACCGTAAGCGGCTGCACCTTTTCAGCCAACAGCAACGGCACACAGGGCGGCGCAATACATAACAGCGGCATAATGGCGGTTTCCAACTCTGTTATCTGCAACAATAACGGTATCAGCGGCGGCGGTCTGTACAATGACGGAGAATTGAGCCTTACCGACTGCACAGTAAATAGTAATCAAATCACCAACGAGCGTTTTGGCACAGACATTCTTTCGCTCGGCAAGCTGAACATCAGCGCAACAGCTACGGCGGGTGAGGGTTTCTACAACGAAAGCACGGGCGAGAAAATCACCCTGCCCGTGACCGACTGCACCGACACCATAAAGCTAATCTATCTGACCGACACAGCGGCGGCAGAGTATTTCGCTCCCGCAGAGCAAACACCACCCGATGACGAGCCGCCGACGGACGATGAGCCGCCAGTCATTATCCATCGTCCCACTATCAGAGAGAAGGACAGAGATACCGACCCCGTACCCGTTCCCGTGCCTACCCCCGCCGCGCCTGCGCTTATGTGCGGTGAAGCAATCATTGACTTGTCCCGTTCCGTTGTGTTGCAAGGATACGGAGACGGACAACTGCATTTAGAGGACAGCTTGACAAGAGGGCAAATGGCAACCATTATCTACCGTCTGCTTGATGAAGATACTATTGCAAAGTTCGACACTTCCGAAAGCGTTTTTGATGATGTTCCCGCTGATTTGTGGTGCTGTCCTTATGTGTCCACGATTGCAAGGGCGGGAATTGTCAAAGGCGTGGGTAATAACCGCTTTAATCCAAACGGGAAGCTGACTTGGGCGCATATCATCACCGTTATGACCCGCTTCGCTAAGCCGCAGACCTATGAGCTGAAAAATATCCAGTATGTCGGATGGGCGGCAGAGGCAGTACAAACCGCCGCCGCGCTTGGTTGGATTAAGGACAGCACAGACTTTAATCCCAACGACTTCATCACCCGCGGCGAGTTCACGGACTTTGTAAATAACATTCTCGCAAAGTATCAAACGATATAACGCTATGGCTACTTGGAAAGAATTAAAAATGTGCCGTGAGGGTACGAGAGAAGCGCAGATCGCGGGCATTATGCGATTGGTGGAGCAACACCCTTTCTTGGATGTATGCGTGGGCGAGATACCGCCTTACTCGTTCATTGAAGCCGCAAGCCGTTACCCGCTCTGCGACGGCGTACTTATTGTTTTTGACCGCAAAGATACAGGAGGTACAAAATGTCAGAAAACCCCGACAAAGAAATGATTACTTTTTCTCACGCCTTTTTGGACAAGTATAGGGAGCGATTGTTATTTCATAGCAAGGAAGAGTGGGCGGAGTATAGAAAATCCATTGTAGACGAGCGCCCATACCTTATGGTTGTCGATGTTATGCCGCCCCCTGCTGTAATCAAATATTGGAAGATGACGAATTTCATAGACGGTTTTATCTTCCTGTTTGATACCGCCCCATATCCCGATGAAGCACAAGCAGAGATATATGATTTTATTGACAAAGAAATTGAAGAATTAGAGCAACAGGACAGTCAAGAATAAAAAATCAAGGAAACGGCTATACAGCGTCAAAACTGTATAGCTGTTTCCTTTTCAGTCCTCTATTTTGTCTTCGCCTACAAAAATAAAGAGCTTTGCGTTTGGCGGCAGTTTGGCAAGCTCGGCTTTGCTCAGCTGTCGGAAAAACACATAGTATCTTCTGTTCCCCTGCGCTTTCCGCTCTAACTTTTTCAGCCGATTTATCAGTACCTTACTCTGCATCCAAGCTATCCTCCAATCTCTCCATCCGTGCGAGAATATCTCTGCTGTCTGAATATCGGGCGGCATAGCTGAAAATCAGCTCCGTTGC
>JAZRZG010000111.1:0-2993 GCA_045601305.1 Synergistaceae bacterium | reverse complement strand
GGAAGCATTTTTGTTTCCGGCCTCGGAAAAGTCGACCACACGCCGATGTGCGGCTCCAACGTGCTTTATTTTGAACTGGCTGACGGGAGCACATTCATTATCCGTCCTTCCGGAACAGAGCCTAAGATCAAAATCTACATTCTTGTCCGCGGCAGCAGCGATGCAAACTGCACGGAAAAGATCAGCCAGTACAGCGAATTTGCGGAAGCTCTCGGAAAATGAAAAAATCAGATGCGGGCATTTTATGGCAGCTCTTCACAGCGTTTGCCAGAGTTGGCGTGATGACATTCGGCGGGGGATATGCAATGATCCCTATGCTCGAGCGGGAAATCATAGACAGGCATTCGTGGGCAACGAGTGAGGAACTGATGGACTATTATGCCGTCGGCCAGTGCACACCGGGAATTATCGCTGTCAATACAGCGACCTTCATCGGCAAGAAGAAGGCGGGGATCCTGGGCGGAATCATTGCATCTCTGGGTGTGGTAGCACCGTCCGTTGTGATCATCACTGTAATTGCAGGAATTATATCCAGCTTTGCAGATATTCCGGCGGTAAAAAGTGCATTTGCAGGAATCCGCGTATGCGTATGTGTGCTGATCTTCAATTCCGTGCTGAAGCTTTACAAAAAAGCTGTGATTGACAAAGCTACGCTGGGAATCTTCCTGGCCGTGCTGGCGTGTTCCTTCTTCTTCGGCGTTTCGCCGGTGATCCTGGTTGTGCTGTGTGCAGCGGCAGGCATCCTCCTGACAAATCTGGGGGTGCGCGGAAAATGATCTATCTGAGATTGTTCTGGGAATTCTTCAAAACCGGCCTGTTTTCCGTCGGCGGGGGAATGGCAACACTGCCGTTCCTCTACAAAATGTCGGAAAGCACGGGATGGTTTACAGCGTCCCAGCTGGCAGATATGGTGGCTGTGTCAGAATCCACTCCGGGGCCGATCGGCGTGAACATGGCAACCTATGTGGGCTTCACGACGGCGGGGATTCCGGGCGCACTGATTGCAACGCTCGGGCTGGTTACTCCCTGCTGTGCGATAATTCTGATTATTGCAGGCGTGCTTGAAAAATTCCGTACGAACCGGTATGTGGATGCCGGGTTTTATGGGCTTCGGGCCTGTTCGGTTGCGCTGATTGCAGCAGCAGGGCTGCTGGTTGTTAAAATCTCTCTCTTCAATTTTGATAAATTCGCGGAGAGCGGCGCTGTCACGGACGTTTTCAACATAAAAGCAATTATCCTTGCGGCTTGCCTGCTTGTGCTTACACGCGCTGTTAAACCGCTGAAAAAGATGCATCCTATCGTTTTTATCCTTGCATCGGCACTCGTGGGAATATTGTTTCACTTTTGATTTTTTAAAGGGGCAGTTTTTGCCCCTTTATTTTTTTATCGATTTGGCGTTTTTGGGAATAATTGCGGCGAACAAAGCCAGCAGAGAGCAGGCAGCAGCCAGCAGGAGACTCCATCCCCCTTAAGCGCGGAGCAACATGCAGGAACGGCGTTTAATGCAATAACCGCGCAACATGCGATGACCTTACCGCGAGGCCCGCACTGAGTGCGAACCACCAAACCGCAGACAACGCTGTACCACGCAATAACATTTCTATGCGGTTTTTTATATTTTGAATGCTGTGACGCAACTGCGAGGGGAGCACGAGAGAAGTGCAGAACTATTGCACGGGATTTGAAAAAATACTTCGCACGGCCATTCAGCACCGTGCAGGAAGATTACTGCCTGTGTCCCTCCCCTATAAGCGCGGAATGAGCTGTGAGAACGGGGGAGAGAGCTATCCCCGCGCAACATGCATAGCATTTATTGCGTGTTTTGCTCTCGCCGAGTTACAGTTCAGCCTTGACTGAACTAGATTCCATTTCTTGAAATATTTTTCTCGTCAGATTAAACGAATTTGTTTTGTTACTATTATATTTTATACGGATATCAATGTTGAAAACTTGTTTTTTATTGAAATTCCGCAGGAAAATCATCCTAAAAGATAAGGTCTTTCAACAAAATGGCATATTTGCTGTTGAAAATGGTGAAAATTCCCCCTTAAAATCTGCCGGTTTTAAAGATTGTTATCTTTGAAAAACAAGTCTTTGAACAGTCATTCTGCCAGTGTGCGAATTTGCAAAAAATGCATCTTTTCTGTATAATTTGAGTATCAAATTGTACAGAATGAGGTAGAAGCGCAAGTGGGAACAAACTATACAAAAGGATTATATCATCAGTTTGAAGACCTGTTTGAACGCTTCGACAAGCTTCAGGAAACACTGGAAACTGAACGTGAAGAGCATAGGAAAGAATTAAAAAGTTTAAAGGAGACGCAGAAAGAGGAGATCCGCGGCCTAAAAGAATCTTATAGGGAAGAAACAGAAGAACTAAGGAAAGCTTTAAAAGAGGCAAATGAGACAATAGTTCTTTTAAAAGATGAAATTGAGAGGCTCAAGCGCAAGGATAACAACGACAGTTCCAATTCTTCAAATCCGCCGTCAAGCGACGGCCCAGGTAAAAGAGCCAATACATATAACAGCAGAAAGAAGAGCAACAGTTCCAAAGGCGGACAACCGGGACATAAAGGAACTACCCTTAAGAAAAAAGATATAGAGCAAAAGATAGCTGACGGCAGTATTTGCCACAAAGTAATCAATATGGGAAACGGTCGCGGCAAATACATCTCAAAATACGTTTTGGATTTTGAGGTGAATGTTGTTGCGAAAGAGTATCGTTTCTATCCTGATGAAAACGGGAAATATAATATTCCGGAAAAATACAGGAGCGATGTGATCTACGGAGACAATATAAAGTCTGCAGCAGTAGAGATGTACTGCGAAGATGTCGTAGCCAATGACAAGATTGCCGAGTTTCTTAACAGCCTGACGCATAATAAGCTCAACATCTCCACGGGCTCTGTATATAATTTTATCCGTGTATTCTCCAAAAAGGCAGATGATACGATAGAAACTATTAAGAACAAGCTTCTTGATTCGAATGTCGT
>JAZRZG010000110.1:0-1102 GCA_045601305.1 Synergistaceae bacterium | reverse complement strand
TTAGCATACGGAGTATCTGCCAACGCCGCTCTCTGCAACGCGACCACGTACTTTTCACCCTTTTTGCCGGTTGCCATGCTATTTTTTTGAAAGATATCGATCAGTCCAAAGTGATCGTCGGGGAGGTTGATATCTTTAGGCAGGGAAGCAATAACCTTCCCGATATCATTCCGCACCAGGGCATCGAGCGAGACTTTGAAAACCGCTGCGATCTTTTCAAAAACGCTGATTTTTGCGCTCCCCCCGCGCTCAATATAGGAGATTAGATTCGCGCTGATGCCGCACTTTTTCGCAAACTTCTCCACGGAGAGTCCGAGCATCGTTCTCAGCAGCATCAGCGCGGAGTCATAATGACTCACACGCTTACCGGTGCAGGCTCTGGGTTTTCTCTGCTTCGGAGCCGTCTGTTCTTCGTTTGTTTTTTTCATCTTCTGTATGTGTCCTTTCGTTGACTGTATTCTTGCACAAGCAAGTGTTTTTTGTTTTCTGCCGGAATGAAAACGCTCATTCGGCAGCTTCCTGCGCCTGCGTCTGATCAAGGCGCAGCTCAGCAGCGATCCCGGCGGCAAGGCGAAAACCCTCTACGAAGCTGCGGTAGGCGCTTTTCTCGCAGTGTGCATATAACGCATCCGCGTAGAAAAGGAGCATTTTTCGCTGCTCCTTGTCCAGAGTTTCGCTCAACCGCCGGCGGATCTCTTCTGCGTCTTCGTCCTGCTCTGTTTCCGCGCAGAAAACGCCGAAGAGTTTCGAAAGATATTCCATGTCTTGAATCTTCGTTTTTGGTCTTTGACAAAAAAGACCGACTCCTCCTTTCCTGTTTATTAAACAAGAAAACACTGTGCAGGTGCTTCCTACACAGTGTTCAGAGTGTCGGTCTGAAAAGATTTTCCTTGCACCTTCCTGTAAAAAAGGATATACTATCCCCATCGGTGCGGGAAATCCCGTTGTGTAGGTGGTCAGTTCACCTATGCAGGTGGCAGAGTGCTGGTAACACTTTGCCACTGCCGTGCTTTTTTGTTTCTATAGATACTATACCACATACGCAATCGTATGTCAATAAGAAAATTACGATTGCGTATATTTTTTATTGACTTTTTCTACG
>JAZRZG010000109.1:0-4810 GCA_045601305.1 Synergistaceae bacterium | reverse complement strand
GCCTCCGGCTTAATCTGGTCGTCTTCAACGTTGAGACGGTCCATAACGATTTCTTTGAGTTTTGCGGTGATTTCTGCTGATGTCATAACACTGTTCACCTCCTTCCGAAAATTAAGTTTTCAAACTGCTTTATTACAGTTTTTTTTAACACATTGTAAGTCCGCCGTCAACGGTGAGCACGTGCCCCGTTATGTAAGCGGCATTATCGGACGCAAGAAAAGCAACTGCTTTGGCAACGTCCTCAGGCTGTCCCGCGCGCGCAAGCGGTATTTGTTTGAGCGCTGCTTCACGCGCCGTTTCGGTCATTCCCCGCGTCATGGCCGTATCTATAAACCCGGGCGCAACGGCATTTACCGTAATGTTTCTGGAACCTGCTTCACGCGCAAGAGTTTTTACAAAACCGACAATTCCTGCCTTTGCCGCGGCATAGTTTGCCTGTCCGGCGTTACCGACAAGACCGGCTATTGAACTGACAGCTATAATTCTGCCCCTGCGCGCTTTCATCATGCCGCGCAAAGCGTCTTTGGCACAGAAATAAACTGAATTAAGGTCAACGTTAAGCACAGCCTGCCAATCTTCGTCCTTCATGCGCAGAAGAAGCGTATCGCGGTTTATGCCGGCGTTGCAGACAAGCACATCAACAGCGCCAAGCGTTTTTTCGATTTCGGCAAACATCGCCGTAACATCTTCATGTTTTGAAACGTCCGCGCAGAAAAGCTCGCAGCGCACGCCTGTACTGCGGATTTCGTCAGCCGCAACTGACGTTTCCTCAGAAACAGCAACATCGTTGAGCGCTATGTCAAAGCCGTTTTTTGCAAGTTCAAGAGCGATTGCTCTGCCTATGCCACGTCCGGCGCCAGTAATAAGCGCAACGCTCATCCATACCCACCTCTTTCAAAACAGATTTTAGTTCATTCAATCTTATGTGCAGAAACATTTCAAATTTTAATTTTCTTTCAGTTTCAAAATTCTGCTTTTTATGTCGCGGGCTTCTCTTTCCCTGTAAAATCCGTTCGGTTTTTCAAGTATCAGCCCGTTTCGTACGGAGCATGTAAAACGTCAATCGGGTTTATCCTTTTATAATCTCTATCGCCGCTTCAATATCCTCAGGTGCAGAGACCGATACAGGCGCATTGCCCTTCAAGATTTTTCTTATAAGACCCGACAAAACACTTCCCGGCCCCATTTCTATATAACTCTCCACTCCGGTTTCTTTCATTTTGAGCACGTTCTGCACCCAAAGCACGGGAGAGAATGTCTGCTCGTAAAGAGCACGTCGGATATCGTCCACAGTTTTAAGAAGACTTGCTTCAGCATTGCTGACGACAGGACAAAGCGGATTTTTCCATTCAAGCTTTTCAAATTCGGCTTTAAGCTTCTCCGCAACAGGACGCATCAAACTGCAGTGACACGGCGTTGAAATGCGCAGCGGCACGGTACGCGCTTTGTGCTGCTCCTTTATAATTTTTTCGGCTCGGGCTACAGCTTCCGTGTGTCCTGAAATAACAATCTGCTCAGGCTGGTTGACGTTTGCCGCGCTGCAAACCTGTCCATCTTCTGCCTGTTTGCAAACTGCCATTACTTCGTCAAGAGGAAGCCCTATAACCGCCAGCATTGTTCCCCTGCCCGCAGGCACCGCTTCCTGCATGAGTTTTCCGCGCAGTCTCACAAGACGCACGCAGTCAGCAAGGGAAAGAACGCCGCTTGCAACCATTGCGGTATATTCGCCTAAACTGTGTCCCGCCATGCATACCGGCTTTAATATTTCGCCGATTTCTTCCTGAACAGCTCTGTAAACCGCAATACTGACCGTAAGGATAGCCGGCTGCGTTATTTCAGTCTGCATAAGTTCTTCCTGAGTACCGTTAAAAATAACGCCGCTCAGCTTAAAACCAAGCGCCTCATCGGCTTCCTCAAAAACCTCTGCCGCTGACTTGTACTTTTCCTTAAATGTCTGTCCCATGCCGGGGCGCTGTGCGCCCTGACCAGGGAAAACAACAGCATAAGCCATACAAAAAACCTCCGCTGCAATACAGCCTCTTTATCTTTTGGCTATTGCTTCCATTATTTTAACAAGACCGTCGCGTTTTACAAAGTCATCAGCGCCTAAAATCGCGTAGCAGAGCTGTATTTTTCGCGAGCGTCCGTGAACTTTGATCACCGTGCCGTTTACCCCGAGCAGACAGGCGTGTCCTATTTTGTTCCAGTCAATACGCGCCGAGAAACGCTTTACTGCCGGAAGCATAAACGGAAGTCCGAGTTTCGGCAGCGTGTGCTCCTTAAATTCTCTTTTGAATTCTGTTTTTATGAGATCGACAAGACCTTCGGCAAATTTTATCATAACGTTTCCGGTAAAACCGTCGCAGACAACTACGTCGCAGGCACCCGCGGACAATTCGTTTGCTTCGGCAAACCCGCAGTAATTTATGTCGTCATCGGCTTTCAGCATTTCAGCCGCCTCGATAATTGCATTATCGCCCTTTATGTCTTCTGTGCCTATGTTAAGCAGTTTTACCTCAGGATTGTCAATATGCTCAAAAATCTGAGCGTAAATATGCCCCATAGCGGCAAACTGATAAAGGTTTATTGCTTTGCAGTGAACCGTTGCGCCCACGTCAAGAAGAAGCGTAGGACGTTTAAGCGATGGATAGACAATACCAAGCGCAGGGCGGTCTATTCCTTCAAGTCTGCCTAAAATAAGCACTCCTCCGGCAGCCACAGCTCCGGTATTTCCGGCGCTTACAAGCCCGTCTGCTCTGCCGTCTCTTACCATACGCATCGCGACAACAAGGCTTGAATCTTTCTTCTTGCGAATTGAGACTGACGGATGGTCGTCGCCCTGAATTACCTCTGAAGCATGTACTATTTCAATTCTTGAGCGCACGTCCTTCGGAGCTTTGGCAATTAACGGCTTGATACGTTCAGAATCACCAACAAGAGCAACGCAAAGCTCCGCGCGCTTGGAGCAGGCTTCAATCGCGCCTTCACACGCCGCGTCAGGCGCAAAATCCCCGCCCATAGCGTCTATTGCTATCATTTGTATCTACCCCCGTTAGTCTTTTCTGCCGTTGTACGCGGCAACGACAAAACGACCGACAAAAATTTCTCTTCCGTCAACGCTGGCATGCACGCTCACGGCATATTCACCGTTTTTGTGCACCCCGACCTTTGCTCTTGCGGCAACGCGTTCACCGATTCCGGCAGGCTCTTTATAGAATATACGCGCGCCCTTTATGACGACAGACTCACGGTCAATCACAGCAACCGCAAGCGTTGACGCCTGCGCGTAAATGTAATAGTCGCTGATTATGTCCGTATGGCGGAAACTGAACTCCCTCGTACCCGTAAGCACTGAAAGAGCCCAGCGGTCAGGCTCAAGTTCAAGCAGCTCTCCTACAACATCCTCTGTTTTCATTGAACGAAGGCGGCTGGTCGCCTGTTCCGCCATTATTCTTGCGCGCTCACGCACCTCAGGAACAGAAAGAAGTCCCCTGTCAAGACGAACAGTGCTGACACTTACGCCAAGCGACAAAGCAAGTTCCTGATCTGTCAGGAGAGGATTTGTTCCTATTAAATCCAAAAGCTTCTTGTGGCGTTTTGCCCTTGCAGTATCCGTGCGCATGAGGACCTCCGAGCCTTAAATTATGACCTGCTGCTAATACTTGGGATTATTATATGCTAATATTATAAAAAGTCAAGAAAAATGCGGAGATTTCTCTCCGCATAACCGCATAACCGCTTATTGCTGATATTAACGTTTGCCCGCCGCAATCTCCATGGTCTTGTCATAGAGCTTGTTCAGGCAGTCCTCCTTGTCTGCCGGAAGCTGCTGCCAGTCGTCAACACCGCGCGTTCTGACCGAAGAACTGCTGCCGCTGCTGCTTTCAGAGATACAGGACGCGCCTTTCATTTTTGAACTTTCAAAACCGGCTGTGTCAAGGATTTTGTACTTTCTCTGCTTTTTGTGAAACGCGTACAGCACCTTTTCTCCGCGCTTTGTCTCCCTCGTTTCCCCGGGCTTCAGAGTTTCTTTGATTTCAGAAACGGACGAGGTTTCAACAGTGTAATAATCGCCGCGGCTTTTCACCGTTTTGTCATCAAGCGTCACCGTATAGCTTCTGCTGAAATCCTTATCCTCCGTCTTACGTGAAATCACCGCGACATCTGCCGCAAAAGCCGCGCAGGCTGCCGCAGCAGCAAGACACAGAGCCGCTGCAAATAGCGCTGTTCTTCTGTTCATCATTTATATCACCCTCCTTGGTTTTCGCAGTTATTATACCGCCGTCCCGCAGAAAAAAATCAGTAATTTCAGCAGAAATTTCCAGAAATTTTCAAAACCGCTCCTTTTGCTAATATGCAGCCCACGCAACAAATTTACAAAACTTTAGTTGATTTTCAAAACAATACTCAACTGATATTTACAGTAAAATATTGCCGTTTATTCAGCAATGGCAACGCTTTTACGGCGTTTTGTTTTTCATTTTATGTTCACATGCTGATAATTTTGCATTTGATATTTGTTTGGCTTTCCGTTTCTTCCTTCAAAAATCAGGGGGCTGTACGCATATTTATATGGAGGGTGTTGTTAATTTTTGCAGAATTTTCTATTTTTTGTATCGAGCCGGTTGCTTTTTGTGCCGTCTCATTGCAGATTTATATATGGAGGGTGTTGTTAATAAAACCAATGACTGATAAAAAGCAATTACGAAAAAAGTCAAGACTGTAAGAAACAATTACAGAAAAAGGAAAATTACGATAAACCGCAATTTTCAAGCTAAATCAACCGTTTTCTGTTTTGCTTTCCTTGCTG
>JAZRZG010000108.1:0-5617 GCA_045601305.1 Synergistaceae bacterium | reverse complement strand
AAAGAATTTGTAAAAATGGAAACAGCTGACACTGCGAAACCGCATGACAGCTGTTTTTTTGTCCTGTTTCAAAAACGGCGCTGTTTCCAAAAAACGCGCTTTTTGCAAGATATTTAAGTAGGGAAGGGTGACAGATTTCTCCAAAACATTTTCAGAAGGGATGTGACACGCATGGCAAGTTTTGAAAGAGAACTGTTGGCAGCAGGGTGTTTTTACCATTTTTTCAGTTTTCGGTGTGCGCGATTTTAGTTTTTGCACAATGCCGCTGTTTGCTGTAAAATATTGCAGTTAAGGAGTTGAAGCGTTTTGGATCTCGACCGTATCAGAAATTTCAGTATCATAGCCCACGTTGACCACGGCAAGTCAACGCTTGCAGACCGTCTGCTTGAGTCAACGGGCACTGTTGACAAGCGCAATATGCAGGCGCAGCTGCTTGATATGCTTGACCTTGAACGTGAGCGCGGCATAACGATAAAACTTGTTCCGGTGCGTATGAATTACCATGCGAAAGACGGTAAGGATTATATTCTGAACATGATAGATACTCCGGGGCACGTAGATTTTTCTTACGAGGTTTCGCGTTCTCTTGCGGCGTGTGAGGGTGCCGTGCTTGTGGTTGACGCTACGCAGGGGGTTGAAGCTCAGACTGTCGCGAACAGTTATCTTGCTGTTGATCTTGATCTTGAAATTCTGCCTGTGCTTAACAAAATTGATTTGCCCTCTGCGCACCCTGACGAGGTTAAGGCTGAGCTTCGCGATATTGTAGGGATTGACGCTGCTGATGCCGTAAATATCAGCGCAAAAACCGGCGAAGGGGTTCCTGAACTGCTTGAACGTATTGTCAGTGAGGTGCCTGCGCCGAACGGCGATGAAAACATACCGCTTCAGGCTCTTATCTTTGACTCGGTTTATGACAATTATCGCGGCATTATCTGCTATGTGCGTGTCGTGAACGGTGTTCTGCGCGCGGGTAAACAGGTGCATTTTATGGCTACGGGGCGCGATTATCTTGTTGACGAGGTCGGTGTTTTCAAGCCGCAGATGCAGAAGGTTGACTGTCTTGGTCCCGGCGAAGTCGGCTATATTACCGCAAGTCTTAAAACGCTTGACGAAGCGCACGTCGGCGACACTGTTACGGAAACAGCGCGTCCTGCCGCTCGGCCGCTTCCCGGTTATCGCAAGGTTAAGCCGGTGGTTTTCTGCGGTTTCTACCCTGTTGAACGCGAAAATATCAATCAGCTGCGCGAAGCTCTTGAAAAATTGAGCATAAATGACTCATCGATTTTCTTTGAGCCTGAAAATTCTGTCGCGCTTGGTTTTGGCTTCCGCTGCGGTTTTCTCGGGCTGCTTCACATGGAGATTTCCAAGGAGCGTTTGAGCCGTGAATTTGGTGTTGACCTTGTTGCGACAGCGCCGAACGTCAGTTATCAGATTCTTCTGACTGACGGAAGTATTGCCGAAACGCGCAGACCTTCTGATTTTCCTGACGCTGTGCGAATTGAAGAGATACGCGAGCCTTATATAAAGCTCTCAATTTTTATGCCGGACAGTTTTGTCGGCGCTGCAATGAAGCTGTGTCAGGAAAAGCGCGGAACGTATGTCAGTATGGATTATCTCACGCCTGAGCGTGTGCGGCTGACTTACGATATGCCGCTTGCCGAATTTATTCTTGATTTCAATGACAGACTGAAATCGTGTACGCGCGGCTATGCGTCGCTTGACTATGACCATATCGGTTTCCGCGCGGAGCAGCTGGTTAAGGTTGATATGCTTATTCAGGACGAGCCTGTTGACGCTTTCTCGTTTATTTGCCACAAGGATCAGGCGTATAACCGCGGGCATGCGGTTGTCGGCAGGCTGAAGGAGCTTATACCGCGCCAGTTGTTTGAAATTCCCATTCAGGCGGCTGTGGGTAAAAAAGTTATTGTCCGCATGAATATTAAGGCTGTCCGCAAGGATGTTCTTGCCAAGTGCTACGGCGGCGACATTACGCGTAAGCGCAAGCTGCTTGAAAAGCAGAAGGAAGGCAAAAAGCGTATGAAGCAGATAGGGCACGTTGCAATTCCGCAGGAGGCGTTTCTCGCTTTCATGGATGTCACGAAAACGGAGGACAAATAGTTGGCGGAGCTTCCCGTCTATATTCATATTCCTTTTTGTGAAAGAAAATGTCCGTACTGCGCATTTGCAAGTTATGCGCAGGGCGGCGCGGCAAAGGAAGTTTATTTGGGCAGGCTCGAACGTGAGCTTGCCTTTTGGCATTCGCGTCTCGGTCAAATTTCAGCGCGCACGCTTTACGTCGGCGGAGGAACACCTTCCTGTCTTTCTCTGCGGCAATGGGAAAATCTTGCCGGAATTTTTGAAAAAAACTTTGTTGTCTCTGTGTGCTCGGAATTTACTGTCGAGGCTAATCCAAATTCTCTGACAAAAGAGCTGCTTGCGTTTTGGAAAGGAATCGGCGTTACCCGTGTCAGTATAGGTGTTCAGAGTCTTGCCGATGACGAACTTAAATTTCTGGGACGGCTTCATAACGCAAAACAGGCGCTAGACGCGGTGAAAAATGCTGTTAACGCAGGCTTTGCCGTGAATGCAGATTTTATGTTCGGACTTCCGCGGCAGAGTCTCGGGAGTTGGCAGAAAACGCTTGAAACAGCTGTAACTCTCGGACTTTCGCATATCTCACTTTATCAGCTGACGATAGAATACGGAACACTGTTTGCCAAAACGGAACTTGACTTGCCGGACGGGTACGAGCAGTATCTTTTTGCGCAGGAATATCTGCCTGCACACGGATATAACCAGTATGAAATTGCAAATTTCGCGTTGCGCGGAAAAGAAAGTCAGCATAATATGAATTATTGGCGCGGCGGAGATTATCTCGGCATCGGAGTTTCTGCCTCAGGGTATCTTGACGGTGAAAGATACACAAACGAAAGCAGACTTGAAAGGTACTGTGAAATGATTGAAAAAGACGGTAAAGCCGCAGTATTTTCAGAAAAACTTGACAATGCCGCGGCTGCGCGTGAGGCTTCCGTTTTGCAGCTGCGTATGGCGGAAGGCATAGACCGTGTCAAATACCGCGCAAAATACGGTGTTGCGGCTGAAAAATACGTGCTTGACACGCTGAAAGAATTTCCGCAGGAACTGTATGCCGTTACTGATAAAAATATAGCTTTTACACCGGACGGAATGAGAGTCGCAAACAGAATTTGGGAGGCGCTTGTATAAAGTCCTTACATTTTTTGGCAAGTTAAAACAAATCTTCGCAATACCCTTGATTTTTTACGGAATATTGCTATAATATTATATGGGAGAAGGTGGACTGATAAATGCCGATTACAGTTGACGAGCTCAGAATGATTGTTGAAAGGCACTGCGGGAAAAAAGTGCTTTACTATGCGTCGAACGGACGCAGAAAGGCTAAAGGCGCAGCTGCCGTTATTGAAAGCGTTTACCCGAACCTTTTTACGCTTCATCTTGACGAGCCTGATACTGTAATCTCATTTCGCTACACTGACTTGCTTACAGGAGATGTTGAGATAACGCTTAGCGAAAGCGGAGAGTCTCTTTTTTAAGTCAGTTTTGCGTTGTTTTAGGTGTTGTATCGGAAATTTTTATGAATGAGACAATAGTCTGTCCTGTAAAGATAAATCTTACGCTTCGAATTCTTGGTCAAAAAGAAGACGGTTATCACGAACTTCGTTCCGTGTTCTGGAAAAAAAACGGAGCGGAGTGTCTTAGTGTTGAGAAAACAGACAGCAACAGGCATATTATAGATGTCATCGGCGCAAAAATCAGCGGTAAAAATCTGCTTGACTCTGTGCTTGAATTTGCGGCGGAAAAAATTTCTGTTCCGCCGCTTTCTCTCAAACTTTCAAAACGTTATCCGCAAGGCTCCGGAATTGGCGCGGGGAGCGGAAACGCGGCAGCTTTGCTGCTGTGGCTGCGGGATAACTGCGGGTTTAATTTTACGGCTGAAGAAGCGGCAAAACTTGGCGCGGACGTGGCTGTGCTGACGCGTGACAGCGCGCTGAATTTTGCCTGCGGAATTGGTGAAAAACTTACGCCGGTTAAGGCTGACATTAAACTTCCGTGGCTGCTTGTCTTCCCAAAATGGACAGCCTCAACGCCGGAAGCATACTGCGCTCTTGAGAAATCAAGAAACGGACGTTTTGAAACTGTTGATTATGAGGCAGAAGCCAACGGAATAATTGACAGGCTTATGCGCGGAGAACGCGCGGGACTTCTGCCGAACGATTTTATCGCCAACGCGGTAAAGGAACATCCGCAGTACAATGATTTCTTTAACATTGCAGAGAGACAGGGCTCTTTGGCATGGGGCATGTGCGGAAGCGGCAGCGCTGTGTTTGCGGCAGCGCCGGCAGATACTTTGGACAATATAGAATATGAGCTTGGCTCAAAAGAATTTGTTCTTGCAACGGAAAGGCTGGATTGACAATGAAAGGACAGAGAACGGAAAGACTTATCAGGCTGGCGTCAAAATTTTTCATGTCGCCGTCAAAAAATGTCTCGCTTACTAATCTTGCCGATGAATTTAAGGTTTCCAAAACAGTTGTAAGCGATGATATAGATGTAATACACAACGCGATTGTTAAAGACGGCTTCGGCGAAATACGAGTTGAACGCGGACGCAGCGGCGGAGCTGTGCTGCTCCCGAACTGTACTCCTGAATACCGCGGCTCTGTGCTTAACGATATTGCGCAGAAGCTGTCTGTTCCTGAAAGGTATCTTCCCGGCGGTTTGATTTATTATAACGATCTTTTGTTTGACCCTGAATATGCGTTGTCTCTCGGACTTGCGATGGCGTCACTTTTTACTTCCGTCAAGGCTGATATTATAATGACAACGGAAGTTAAGGGTATTCCATGCTCTCTGTTCGCGGCGCACGCACTCGGCTGTCCTCTGGCTGTGTGCCGTTTCAGAAATCGTCCGAGCGACGGCGCCGCCATGGCTGTGCATTATCCGATGGCAAACGGAGAAGTGCGTACAATGTATATGGGCACAAAACAGATACAGAAAGGTTCCCGCGTGCTTATTTTTGATGATTTTATGCGCGGCGGCAGCACTGTCGCCGGTATGCATTTGATGGCACAGCAGTTTGAGGCGGAAACAGTCGGTACAGGTTTGTTCATTACGGCGGAAAAACCGCAGAAAAAAGCAATCGGCAGCTATAAAACACTGCTTAATCTGTCGGAAGAAAACGGGAATATCAGGCTTACTGTCGCGGATAATAATTAAGTATTTGACGAAACAGGATTTTTAGAGTACAATCTTCGGTCGTTGGGGGTTGATTGTCATGGAAGTAAAGGTCAACATCGACGAGTGTATCGGTTGCGGCATTTGTGAACAGTTTTGCCCCGAGGTTTTTGAGATTAACGATGAACTCGGCAAAAGCAAAGTGAAAGCGCAGAGTGACGCGCCGGAAGTAAAAAAAGCAATGGAAGCATGTCCTGTAGGAGCAATATGCTGTAAAACAAACGAATAATTTGCGGGCCTATAGCTCAATTGGCAGAGCTCCCGGCTCATAACCGGATGGTTCTAGGTTCGATTCCTGGTAGGCCCACCACTCGCAAACAAAACGTCCGCTGTGCGGACGTTT
>JAZRZG010000107.1:0-1015 GCA_045601305.1 Synergistaceae bacterium | reverse complement strand
TTAACAACACGCATTTCATTGTCCACGATTTCAATCAGATATGACTCTTTCGGGTCGGCAATTATCCAGTGAAGCGACGAGAGCGCAGGTTTATCAACAAGGTTTCTGCCGCGAAGCAGCTCAACACCCTCCGCCGCGCTTGCCGCGTTGTCAAGAACGCAGCGGATTAGTAAGAAATAGGGCAATTCCTCTGCTTTCGGGTTTGTGCTGTCATGTTTAACGTCTTTCGGAACGTAGTTCATGTTGCACGCTACGCCCTTTTCGTTCACACCGTCATAAATCATAAACGGAAGCATCCTTATAGTGTCCTCAGACAATTTTCCGTTTTCGGCTTCCTTTCGGTCAACGTTCAGCACAGAACCTACCGCCATGCTTGCGTAGCGTCCCTCTTTTCCGTCAACCCAAACGATAAATTCAGGATACTGCCCGATGAAAAAGTCCAAATTGCGCCCGTAAATATTTCCGTTCACGACAGCCGTGCAGGCAAACGACTTTTCGTTTCCGGCAGACGATATTCCCTTGTAAGATTTTTCCATCAGTTCAGACCAATTATCAATTACGCTGTAATCAATGTCGTTATAGCGAATCTTGTACAGATATTCGGATACCTTCTCAACCTTCATCGCTTCCGCCGGCTTGGCAGAGCAGTCTATTTTGCAGGATTTGTTAAGTGAAAAACCAAAGACTGCCGCCCCTACAATAACTGCCGCCAAAAGCCACACAAATTTTTTCTTCATTCTGCTGCCTCCTTATAAAATTCAATCTGTCGCACACTTATTATAGCATAAACGGGACAGCTTATGCCGTCCCGCGAAATACAGCAATTAACTCCTTATTTTTCTTTTCTGAAATCGGGGAACAGTCCGTCCGTGTAGAGCTGTCTGTTTGTTTTTGAAAGCGCCGAGGCAACGCGGAATGCCGCAAGGTCATCGTAGGTATTGCCGACAACCTGAATGCCGACGGGGACTTTTCTCGCGGACAGGCAGATTGGGACGTTGACGACAGGATAGCGGCT
>JAZRZG010000106.1:0-1321 GCA_045601305.1 Synergistaceae bacterium | reverse complement strand
GTGACACTCCCCACGCCTAAAGGCGGGGGCTTCTTGTTTCAACGAGAATTGCCTGAGGTGAAGCTTCAGGTCTTATGCTCTCTCCGCAAGCGTAGATTTCCCCGTGTCCCGGGGTATTTGATTTTATATCGTTGATTTCCATTGCATGCCGCAGAATATTTACTGCGGCGTTTTTGTCCCTGTCGTGATGCTTCCCGCATACAGGGCAGTCCCATTGCCTGACCGAAAGGTTTTTTACGTCCCTGTTCAGATAGCCACAGCAGCTGCAGGTCTGTGAGCTTGGATAGAACGCCGGCACTTTAATTACCGTTCCGCCGTGTTCAAACGCTTTGTATTCAAGCTGCCGGACAAATTCAGACCATGACGCGTCTGCTATCGCTTTTGCAAGCCTGCGGTTATGTATCATTCCTTTTACATTCAGCTGCTCAACGGCTATCACTTGGTTTTCGCTGACAATCTTTGAGCTTGCTTTATGCAAGAAGTCTTTTCTTGTGTTGGTTATGCGCTCATGCACACGAGCAACTTTAACACGCTGTTTTTGTCTGTTGCTGCTGCCTTTTATTTTCCGCGACAGTTTTCTTTGCTCACGAACAAGTTTTTTCATGAGCTTGGCAAGCGGCTTCGGATTTTTGAGTACGCTGCCGTTGCTGTCTGTGTAGAACTCTTTTAATCCTACGTCAATACCGACACTGCCGCCTGTGTTTGTCTTCGGCACAAAATCCTGTTCAACACAAAGAGAAACGTAGTATCTGCCGCTTGCTGTTTTTGTTACCGTCGCGTTAAGTATTCTGCCGTTAAAATCTCTGTGTTTTTTTATCTTAACCTTACCGAGCTTCGGCAGCAGCAGCCTGCTGTTTTCTTCAAACCGTATGCCGTTGCTCTGATTCCGTGTCCTGTAGCTCTGAGTATTATGGTGCTTTGACTTAAAACGCGGATAGCGTCCGGTTTTATGAAAGAAGTTTTGAAACGCGGTATCAAGGTTTCTTAACGCTTCCTGCAACGCCATACTGTCAGCGTTTTTCAGCCACTCTGTTCCCTCCTCCTTCTTCATCAGCGCCATCAGCCCGGCGGTCTTGTTGTAGGACAGGCTTTTTTTGTTCTCCTTATACTCGGCACTGCGCATATCCAAAAAGTAATTAAAGACAAAACGGCAGCAGCCCAAGGTCTGCGCAATCGTTTCTTTTTGCGCGTTTGTAGGATATATGCGGTACTTGTAACCTTTTTGAATGAGCATTATTTTTCTCGCTGCGATCGTTTCTGTCCTTCAATGTATTGTTTGACTGTGTTAATAGGCGCACCGCCGACAGTTGAAACAAAATAT
>JAZRZG010000105.1:0-1175 GCA_045601305.1 Synergistaceae bacterium | reverse complement strand
GGAGGAAACCCGCCCCGAACAAAAACCAAAAATCGCGTTCGCGTTTGCGTAATCCCGTCAACATCGCCGAGACAAATCCGCACCTGTTCGAGGTACGACGATTGAAGCGGTATTCGGAAGTCGTCAGTCGTTGGTCGCCGGACGTTAGCTGCAAAGATTTCTTATCTTCTAACGACTGACGACAAGTGACATACGACAAACGACTGAATATCAGTGGGCACTGCCCGGCTTCAAGTCCACACACGGCTCCCTCTCCGGCGTTGGGATTGTAACAAAAGCAACACAATGCAACAAAGCAACAAAGTTTCAAACGAACAAACGGCTGACCGCTGAAATTTAACGGCAAAGCCGTTTGTTCGCGTACCAAGAATTACAACAGCGCCTCAGCGTAATAGCTATGGTGCTTTTTATATGGCAAAGAGAGACAAACTTGGAAAAACGGACAGTATAGCATGTATTGAACAATATAAAACTTCCGTACAAAAAAGCCTGAGAATAATCTCAGGCGGACACAATTATTATTTATAATTCATTAGCAAGGCTCGGCGACACGTTGACTTGCTATCTGCTCCTCAGCCGGAACAATAGCAAGCGTTTTGCCGAGAGGGCGCAGCAGCTTTATCAGCGTTTTCACGTTCGGCGATGCTGTACCGCGTTCAAGCCGCGCAATAGCAGACTGCTTTACACCGCTTAACATTTCAAGCTCCTTCTGCGTCAGCCTCATCGCATTTCTCGCTGCCGTCAGTTCGCGGATAAACTCTGCTTCAAGCCTGTTCTGCTCAATTTCCTCAGGTGAAAACAACTGCTGTTCCAGATCATCGTTCCATTCCAACGGCTCATATTTATTCCTCATTTTTCCTCATCTCCTCAACAAATCTCGCAAATTCTCTCTTTGCCTTGTCAATTTCTGCAACAGGCGTTTTCTGCGTCTTCTTCACAAAACTATGCAGAAGAACAAAACCGTCATCAAGATATGCCGCAAACAAAATTCTGTCTCTTATCGGACGTAATTCCCAAATTTCATTGTCCAAATGTTTTATATACGGTTCACAGACAGACAACCCGTCATGTTTAAGCAAATACAGACAACGGCTTATGCTGTTAGCTTTAATCCTCGCATCCTTGCTGCGCGACTCTTTGAGACTCAGAAGATATTCGTAAACCGGCGTTCTGCC
>JAZRZG010000104.1:0-12286 GCA_045601305.1 Synergistaceae bacterium | reverse complement strand
TTCGAGGATTTTGCCAAACAGCTGGCTGTTCATAACCGTAAATACAATAACTTCCCCATGAGACCTCTTGGCTGGAAGTCCCCTAGGGAAGTTTTATCTTCTTACTCTTCTTTGTAACATATGTTTGACAAACCCACAAATGTATGCCCTTAATGAAATTTTTCTGTATATTTTTTCGCATAAAAATAACGGCAGCCATAAAATATGTCTGCCGTTATGTGTCTGTTGTCTGAAATTACGCGCCGAGTTCGTCTGCAAGCCTCTTTATCGCGGCTTTTGACTGTTCGTCCATCGCCGAACGGATTGTGACTGTTTCTTCCGCAAAGGTAATGTTCGTACTCTTTTCAAAGGCAGCTTTCATAATTCGCGCTGCCGCAGGCGCCCATGACCCGTTTTCAATAAACGCTATTTTGCGATTTTGATATCTGCGTTCGGTGAGCGCGTTAATAAAAGTTTCCATAAGGGGGAATACTCCGGCGTTGTAGGTCGTTGCCGCAAGCACTAGGCGGTCATAGCGAAAAGCGTCTTCAACACATTCTGCCATGTCTTCTCTTGCAAGGTCGGAAACAACTGCTTTTTCGCCTTTTGCTCTGAGTGTCTCTGCCAGCAGTTCCGCCGCTTCTTTTGTGTGTCCGTACACAGATGCAAAGGCAATGAATACGCCTTTAGATTCCGGACGGTATGATGACCATGTATCGTACTGTCCGATATAGTGTTCAATGTTTTCACTGAGAATAGGACCATGCAGCGGACAGATTGTTTTTATGTCAAGTCCTGCGGCGGTTTTGAGCAGTTTTTGCACCTGCATACCGTATTTTCCGACAATACCGAAATAATAGCGGCGAGCTTCACAGTCCCATTCTTCTTCAACGTCAAGAGCACCGAATTTTCCGAAGCCGTCTGCCGAGAAAAGGACTTTATCTGTGTTGTCATAGGTTACCATGACTTCCGGCCAGTGCACCATCGGTGCAAAGACAAAGGTGAGTGTATGACTGCCAAGGCAGAGTGAGTCGTTATCGCTGACGACGAGCCGTTTGCACTTTTTTGTTTCAGGATAGAACTGCTCCATCACCGTAAAGGTTTTGGCATTTCCGACAATTGTCGCGTTCGGACAGCGTTTGAGGAAAGTAAGGATATTGGCGCTGTGGTCAGGTTCCATGTGCTGAACAACAAGATAATCCGGTTGTCTTCCGTTAAGTTCCACAGACATTTTGTTCAGCCATTCTTCTCCGAATTTGACGTCAACGGTGTCCATAACGGCAATTTTTTCGTCTATGATAAGGTATGAATTGTACGCCATTCCGTTAGGAACAACATACTGTCCTTCAAACAGATCAATCTGATGGTCATTGACTCCGATATAACGAATATCTTTTGTTATCATGACACAATACCCCTTTGCTATTTGATTTCTACAAGTTCAATGTGAAAATTCAACTCTTTGCCTGCCATTTCATGGTTCCCGTCAAAGGTAACGGTTTTGTCGTTTTTTGCCGTAATTTTAACGGGAACAGGGTTGCCGTAACCGTCGCGAAGATATACGCGCTGCCCTGTTTCAACCTGATCTGCCCCAGGTGTTTTGGCAATTTCAACCGTAAAAATCGCATCCGGATTGATGTTTCCGTAGGCTTCTTCCGGCATGAGATGAATATCTTTTTCTTCTCCGATTTTCATGTCTGCCACCGCTGCGTCAAAGCCCTTTATCATTTGTCCGGCACCGCAGGTAAATTCCAGCGGCTCTCCCCTGTCGTATGACGAGTCAAACTGTGTTCCGTCGTTAAAGGTGCCTTTGTAGTGTACACGGCACGTCTTACCAACGTTGCATCCTTTAATTTCACTGCTCATTTTCAATTCCTCCAATAGATTATTGATTGTTTACTGTCCGGCGGCAATGAATTTGTGATAAATCTTTTTGCCTTTGCGGATTTTTATGCCTTCTGCAATATTGGCAGAGGAGAGCAATGTGTTTGCGTTTTCTGCCTTGCTGCCGTTCATTGTGATACCGCCCTGCTCAACGAGGCGTTTCGCCTCTCCCCTGCTTTTTGCAAGTCCGCAGCGAACAAGAATATCGGCAACGGCAAGCCCTTCCGCAGGAATTTCAGACACGGGAATCTCAGTTGAAGGCATATTTGAGTCATCGCCTTCTCCTGAAAAAAGCGCGTAAGCGGCTTCTTTGGCTTTATCCGCTTCTGCCTTGCCGTGAACAAGTTCCGTGAGAGAGTAGGCAAGAATTTCTTTCTTTTCGTTAATTCTTGAGCCGTCCCATTTTTCTATTTCGTCAATTTCTTCAAGAGGGATAAATGTGAGCATACGGATACATTTCATTACGTCGACATCGTCAACATTTCTCCAATACTGGTAGAACTCGTACGGTGAAGTTTTTTCAGGATCGAGCCACACTGCTCCTCTGGCTGTTTTGCCCATTTTTTTGCCTTCACTGTTCAAAAGCAGCGTTATTGTCATCGCATAGGCGTCATCGCCTGTTTTGCGGCGAATAAGCTCTGTTCCCGCAAGCATATTGCTCCATTGGTCGTCTCCGCCGAACTGCATGTTGCAGCCATAGTGATTGTGAAGATACATAAAGTCGTAGCTCTGCATTATCATGTAGTTAAATTCAAGGAAACTCAAGCCTTTTTCCATGCGCTGTTTGTAGCATTCCGCACGAAGCATGTTGTTTACGGAAAAACAGGCGCCGACTTCTCTGAGCAGTTCAACGTAGTTGAGCTTCAGAAGCCAGTCAGCGTTGTTGACCGCAATGGCTTTGTCATCGTTGAAATCGATGAAACGGCTGATCTGTTTTAGGAAACATTTACAGTTGTGCTCAATGGTTTCAGGGCTTAGCATACTGCGCATGTCTGTTCTTCCGCTGGGGTCACCTATGTAGCCTGTGCCTCCGCCGAGCAGCACCACAGGCTTGTTGCCTGCCATCTGAAGTCTTTTCATGAGACAGAGTGCCATAAAATGACCGACGTGCAGTGAATCTGCCGTAGGGTCAAAACCTATATAAAATTTAGCGCCGCCGCTGTTGACAAGTTCTCTTATTTCGTTTTCGTCGGTAACCTGTGCGACCAGTCCGCGCGCCTGCAATTCTTCATAAATTTTCATTCGTTACCCCTCCCGTTAAAAAGCCAGACAAGAAAAATCTTATCCGGCACAACTTACATGTACGTCACTGAACGCCTGACACTTTAACGACGTCCGCGGCATTCTTTGTATAGTAAGTATATCATATACAGGCTGATATACAATAGGTGCCTCTGTACGGATACGGCACAGTCCGCATTATGATCGCATTATGAACATTATGAATTTATCGCGTTTTTTGATTGACAAATGAGGCAGCAGATGATAGGATACCTCTCAAGGAATAGAAAATCGATACGGATGATTCACGAGTATCTATTCAAGCATTTTTACGGATCGGCTGTTCTTCCTGCAACAGAGTAAAACAGTCCGGTTCGGTGCTGATTGGCATTTTGCCTTGTTGATTGCGTTAGAAGCGCAAATTTTATAAGTTGGTTACTTAAAACCGGTGTTAAAAGCACAAACTTGTGAAACGGTCAATAAGAGTAGTAAAAGTGATTGCTATATAGACTCTGATAATCCCGTAAAATACGACAGAACCATCATCAGTTGCCAAATGGGTGTGTATTCTGTAGTTATGACGCAGTTTGTGTTTGATACAAACTGCGTTTTTTTGTAATCCGCAGAGGGTGAGACTATGAGCAGTACTCGTTTTGACCAGCGACGCGCGCCTATTTTTGAAGCATTGCAGCAATTCAGAAATATGCGTGTTGTACCGTTTGATGTACCGGGGCATAAACATGGGCGCGGAAATCCTGAACTTACCGCTTTTCTCGGTCAGCAGTGTTTAGAAGTTGATGTCAACAGCATGAAGCCGCTTGACAATCTCTGCCATCCTGTTTCAGTAATCAGAGAGGCAGAAGAACTGGCGGCTGAGGCTTTCGGCGCTTCTCACGCTTTTCTGATGGTCGGAGGCACAACAAGTTCCGTGCAGGGAATGATACTTGCCTCCTGCAAACGCGGCGATGAAATTATCTTGCCGCGAAACGTACATCGCAGCGTTATAAACGCGCTTGTTTTAAGCGGCGCTGTACCTGTATATGTAAATCCCGAAGTTGACAAGCGCCTCGGCATTTCTCTCGGCATGACACAGAAAGCGGTACAAAGAGCAATCACAGACCATCCGCGCGCTGTTGCTGTTCTTGTAAACAACCCGACTTATTACGGTATCTGCTCGGATATCCGCGCAATCGTCAAAATGGCGCATGAAGCCGGTATGCTCTGTCTTGCGGACGAAGCACACGGCACACATTTCTATTTCGGCAACGGTCTTCCGATGTCGGCAATGGAAGCAGGCGCTGATATGTCATCTGTCTCAATGCACAAAAGCGGCGGCAGTCTGACACAGTCAAGCCTGCTGTTAATCGGTCCCAATGTCAACGAAGGGTACGTGCGGCAGATTATCAATCTCACACAGACAACCTCAGGCAGTTATCTGCTTATGAGCAGTCTCGATATATCACGCCGCAATCTTGCGCTGCGCGGCAACGCGGTGTTTCACCAGGTCGCAGATATGGCAGAATATGCGCGTGAAGAAATAAACGCAATCGGCGGATATTACGCGTTCGGCAGAGAGCTGCGCAACGGAGACTCAGTTTTTGACTTCGACGCAACAAAATTGTCGGTGCATACGCTTGATATTGGTCTTGCAGGCATCGAAGTTTACGATATTCTCCGTGATGAATATGATATTCAGATAGAGTTCGGCGACATAGGCAATATTCTTGCATATCTTTCAATAGGCGACCGCTCTCAGGAGGTTGAACGTCTCGTCAGCGCGCTGGCGGAAATCCGCAGACGTTTCCAAAAGGACGCAACGGGCATGCTTTCACAGGAGTACATTGACCCGATTGTGCTCATGTCCCCGCAGGAAGCGTTCTATGCTGAAAAAGTCAGTCTTCCGCTGCGTGAGACAGAGGGGTTGATTTGCAGTGAATTTGTTATGTGTTATCCCCCTGGAATCCCTGTTCTTGCCCCAGGAGAACGTATCACCGGAGAGATACTGGATTACATAGAATACGCAAAAAGCAAAGGCTGCAGTATGACAGGACCTGAAGATTCATCTATTCAGCACTTGAACGTACTTAAATAGGAGAAATGACTATGGAAATGTGGTTCAGCGAGTTTCACACCAAAGACGTTAAACATTCTATCCGCGTTACACGCCATCTGTATGCTAAAAAGAGCGACTATCAGCAGATTGACATTTTTGAAACGCCAGAATACGGACGCGTTCTCACTCTGAACGGCAACGTACAGCTGACGGAACGCGATGAATTCATCTATGACGAGATGATAACACACGTTCCTATGGCAGTCCACAAAGGAATACAGGATATTCTGGTAATAGGCGCTGGAGACGGTGGCGTTGTGCGCGAACTGACGCGCTATGACCGCGTCAAACGCATTGACCTTGTTGAAATGGATCCGCAGGTTGTAGAAGCGTGCCGCGAATTTTTGCCCGGCAACGCCTGTCGAATGGACGACAGGCGCGTTCATATCTTTTTTGAAAACGCGCTTCGCTTTATCCGGCGTTGTGAGGCGGAATATGACCTCATTATAGTTGATTCCACAGACCCGTTTGGTCCTTCTGAAGGGCTGTTTACAAGAGAATTTTACGGAAGCTGCTACAACGCTCTGAAAGAGGACGGTATCATGGTCAATCAGCAGGGAAGCCCGTTCTACGCGCATGACGCAGAAGCAATGCAGCGCAGTCATAAGCGTATCGTTGAGACGTTTCCTATCAGCAAGGTATATCAGGCGCATATTCCGACCTACGCAGCAGGATACTGGCTTTTCGGCTTTGCAAGCAAAAAATATCATCCGATTGACGATGTCGATCAAAAAAGCTGGCTGGCGCTTAATCTGCACACACGCTACTACACGCCGCGTCTGCACATAGGCGCGTTTGCCCTTCCGGCATTCCTTGAGGATATGCTTCTAGAGGTTGAAAACAGATGAGCCTGCAGCCTAATATAGAAACTTTTATAGGCTGCGACAGCACATACGAAGCGGCAAAAATTGTACTGTTCGGTGCACCGTTTGATTCCACCACTTCATTTCGCCCCGGCGCAAGATTTGCTTCTTCCGCCATACGCCACGAGAGCTTCGGGCTGGAAACTTACAGCCCCTATCAGGACGCTGATTTAACAGACTTCTCTGTATTTGACAGCGGAGATTTAGAGCTTAGCTTCGGCAGCGCTGAATGCGCGCTTTCTGATATTGAAAATAGAACAACTATGATTTTGGCAGATAAAAAACTGCCCTTTTTAATTGGAGGCGAACATCTTGTAACGCTTGGCAGTGTCCGCGCGGTGCATAAATTTTATCCCGATATGCACATAATTCATTTTGACGCGCACGCAGATCTGCGTGACGATTATCTCGGTACAAAACTCAGTCATGCCTGCGTTATGCGCCGCTGTCACGATATTTTGGGAGACGGACGCATTCATCAATTCTGCATACGCAGCGGAGACCGCGAAGAATTCCGCTTTGCCAAAGAGCATACCAATATGCATCCGCTGACGCTTGACGGACTGAAACAGACAGTCAGCGCACTTAAAAAAGACAATATTCCGGTCTATGTCACAGTTGATCTTGACTGCCTTGACCCTTCAATTTTCTCAGGCACAGGCACACCTGAAGCAGGAGGCATCAGCTTTATGGAACTTTTGAATGCCCTGCGGTCTGTTTCTGAATGTAATATCGTAGGCGCGGACATCAACGAGCTTGCGCCTATGCTTGACCAGTCAGGCACTTCCACTGCTGTTGCCTGTAAGGTTTTAAGAGAGTTTCTTTTGGCACTTTTGAATAAATAAACCATATAAAAGGAGTTACAAAAAATGAGCAGAGTTTTAGTTATCGGCTGCGGCGGTGTTGCAACTGTCGCCATTTCCAAATGTTGTCAGGTCAGCGAGGTATTTACCGAGCTGTGCATAGCGTCACGCACAAAATCAAAATGTGACGCGCTGGCTGAAAAGCTGACGCCGAAGACCTCAACAAAAATCACGACAGCGCAGGTTAATGCGGACAACGTTGACGAACTGGTCTCGCTTATTCGTAATTATCAGCCTGACCTTGTCATGAACATCGCGCTTCCCTATCAGGATTTGACTATCATGGACGCATGTCTGATCTGCGGTGTCAACTACATGGACACAGCCAACTATGAGCCAGAAAATACAAACGATCCCGAATGGCGCGCAATCTATGAAAAACGCTGCCAAGAAGCAGGTTTCTCAGCTTACTTTGACTACTCATGGCAGTGGGCATACCGTGAAAAATTTGAAAAAGCGGGACTTGTCGCTTTGCTCGGCTGCGGTTTTGACCCCGGTGTTACGCAGGCATACTGCGCCTATGCGAAAAAACATGAATTTGATTCCATAGACACCATCGATATTCTCGATTGTAACGGAGGAGACCACGGCTACCCCTTTGCCACAAACTTCAACCCTGAAATAAATCTGCGTGAGGTCAGCGCGCCTGGCAGCTATTGGGAAAACGGTCATTGGGTAGAAATTCCGGCAATGTCAGTCAAACGCGAATATAACTTCGATCAGGTCGGACAGAAAGATATGTATCTGCTCCACCATGAAGAAATAGAATCGCTCGCGCTGAATATACCTGAAGTACAACGCATACGCTTCTTTATGACCTTCGGACAAAGCTATCTGACACACATGAAATGTCTGGAAAATGTCGGTATGCTCTCAACAACTCCTGTAATGTTTGAAGGAAAAGAAATTGTACCGATACAGTTCCTCAAAGCGCTTCTGCCTGACCCTGCAAGCCTTGGACCTCGTACACACGGCAAAACAAATATAGGCTGCATTTTTACCGGAAAGAAAAAAGGCGAAAAAAAGACCTATTACATCTATAATGTATGCGACCATCAGGAATGTTACCGAGAAGTCGGCTCACAGGCGATTTCCTACACTACAGGAGTCCCTGCAATGTGCGGTGCATTGATGATGCTTACGGGAGAATGGACGACAATAGGCGTGCATACAGTCGAAGAATTCAATCCTGACCCATTCCTTGACGCACTGGACAAATACGGTCTTCCGCGTAGCGAAAGCCACTCCCCTGTTCTGATTGACTAATGCCGGCAGAAGAAATCCGCGCACCGTTTGCTGCACTTTGCGGCAAAAATTCATCAGAACTTTTTGCAGAAATTCCAACACCTGCGTATGTTCTTGATGAAACTCAGCTGCGCCAAAACGGAGAAATTATTTCAGGCGTGGCGCATCGTACAGGCGCGAAATTTTTGCTTGCGCAGAAAGCCTTTTCAAATTACGACCTTTATCCGATTCTTTCAGTTTATCTGACAGGAACAGAGGCAAGCGGACTCTTTGAAGCACGTTTAGGCGCGGAAGAAATGCAGGATAAAGAGGTGCACGTTTACTGCGCTGCATACAAAGAACAGGATTTTAACGAGCTGTTGCAATATGCTGACCATATTGTATTCAATTCTCCTCAGCAGCTGAAAAAATTCGGGTATTGCGCAAAAAAAACAGGAAAATCAGTGGGACTGCGCATAAATCCGGAATATTCAACACAAGAGGGGCATGAAATATATGACCCATGCTCACCCGGCAGCCGTCTTGGAACGACCAGACAGCAGTGGGACGCGCTTATGACAGACGAATTGCGTGCAATGCTTGACGGTCTTCACTTTCATACACTCTGCGAGCAGGATTCGGATGCACTGAAAATCACGCTGAACGCGGTAGATAAGAAGTTTGGTGATATACTTCCCCGCATGAAATGGCTGAATTTCGGAGGAGGACATCATATCACGCGCGTGGGATACGACATTAAAAGACTGGAACACTGCATACGATACGCGCAGAAAAAATGGAACGTTGAGATTTATCTCGAACCAGGCGAAGCATGGGCGCTGAATGCCGGATACCTCATCACCCGCGTACTTGACCTTCCGAAAAACGGAGATACACAACTGGCGATACTCGATATGAGCGCAGCCTGCCACACGCCTGACGTTATAGAAATGCCCTATCGTCCGCCGCTTTACGGCGCCGGAGAAAACACAGAAAAAGCGTTTGTTTACCGACTGGGCGGCCCAACCTGCCTGTCAGGCGACATAATCGGCGATTACAGCTTTGACAATCCATTGAAAGACGGGCAGCTTCTGACATTCGGAGACATGGCAATTTACACGACCTGCAAAAATAATACTTTTAACGGTATGCCACTGCCTGATATTTGGTTGTTGACCGGGTCGGGAAAACTCAAAAAACTGACAAATTTTGGGTATCAAGATTTCAAAAAACGCCTCGGCTCAAAGAAAACAACTGATTAAATAACAGACAGAAGGAACATTCCTCCTGTCTGTTATTTACACCTTACAAACTTGAATTTCTAATATAATGCCATTCGTGCACCGCTGCAATCAGCATAAAAACACAAAGTATAACGGCGCTGCATTTAACATCAATTAAATTCACGGTAAACGGAAAAACAAACAACAGCAGCCCTGACAATTTATTAAGCCCTGTATGCACAGCCGCAAGTTCATGGTAATTACAAAAATGAACAATAATATTGCTGATTTTTATAAGTGCAATAATAAAAACAGCAATCCATATACAACTTGGCAACTTAAGCACAGGCAAGATTTTAACCATGCAAATTACAAAAAATACAATATCCGCAAACGTATCATATTTCGCGCCAAATTCAGATGCAGTACAACTTCTCCGCGCTGTTTCACCGTCAATAACATCAGAAATACCGGCAGTAAAATATAAAACATTAAATGCGGGAGAAAACACTTCACAAAACAACAGCATAAAACTGCATAAAATTCTAACAGAAGTTATATAATTCGCTGCTTGGAACCTATCTGCTTTTTTACACAAATCTTTTCCGAACAAATCGAGGACCTTCTTCTCCGTCCTTCCCTGTAGGAATAAAACCGGATTTTTCAAGCACCTTTCGAGACGCAATATTATCACGCTCGGTTTCTGCTTCAACCCGTGTTACTCCCGATTGAGTAAGTGCCCATTGTACAGCCTCAATTACTGCCTCAGTTGCATACCCATTACCACAATATTTCGGCAAAATTCCATAGCCAATTTCAACACAACCGTCCGACAATCCTTTGAAACAATACTCCCCTATTCTTTCTCCGGATTTTAATCTGATAAACCATACTGCGTACCATAGACGTTGTTCAGGATGTGCTGTACAGCCTGAAAGCATTTCTCCGTATGCTGCTTTCATTTCCTCATTTGTCTGTTCTTCGATAAGTAAACGCATTTCTTCATCAGAGGCGATACTTATGTTCAATCTGTCTGTTTGAAGCAAAGCCTTTGTTTTCCTCCAAATCATAAATTGGTATTCTTAAGGATACCTATGCTTCTGCATGCGCTGTTGTGACGAACAAGCAACAGTAAGGTGTGTGTTTTTTAGATAGATTAAATATTATGCCTTAACACTTGCACATACCAAGAATGCCTGATAGATCTTATCCAACATCTCAGTAATACAATTAATATCCTGCTGTGTCTTAGTGGCTTTAAATTTTACAACGATATTCCATTTAGAAGAGTCATAGTCTACTTTTGCAACTCCATTGAAGCTCTTACTGCAATAGTTTGTTATCATTTCTCCAACCTCTTTAATTTGTTCTTTGGCTTGTTCGGCATCTCCCCCATGCCCAACGACCAAGCCTTTATTAAGGCTGAATGTTATTATGACTTTGTCGGTAATATCTATTTTGGCAAAACGACCAGTAATTTTCTGTCCTCCACAAAAGAAGTTTTTTATGTCAGTATACATATACAGATCTCTCGGGTCTTCTTTTATTAAAATCATGTTTTCATTAGCATTTTGCCAATTCCTAAGCGCACTGTTAAGAGCATTGTCAAAGTTAAAGGTCTTGTCCTTTTTAGGATGCAACGCAGACCACGCAACGAACAACACCAAAACTGCAACTATAGTACCGGCAATATCTTTAATGCCCCCAGCTATAGCTTCAGCAGAAAAACCACACAACCACATCTCTGCGATAATTGCAATAATCGCCACTGTGCTAAATATGCCGCCAAGTTTTTTGTCTAATCCTTCTAATCCTTCTATTTTCTCTAATTCAGTATTCTTCATGCTTACCCCTCTTCTTCAAAAATTTGATAGTTATAATATTTTTCTGTAATGAACAGTGGTTTAGCTTTCAGTACATATATCAACTTTTTTAGCATTGGTCCGCTTTCTAACCATTCTTTATGCTGAGCGCTGTCTTTGAATACAAACGGACAAGCAATGATTGCAGTTACATTTGGCAGTTCAAAATCGCGTAACAACTTTTTCTTGTCTACTGTGTTGAGATATGTATATCCTTCTAACACACAACGGAGTAATGTTTCTTCACTGTCAGGCTTTTTTAATTCCAAGATTCGCAAAGTGTCACCATCGTAGGCTAAAAGGTCGATTTTGCTGGCAGTATCAGTGCGCTTATTTTTCAAGGGGGTCTGATAATCAAGAATTTTTCCGATTATGTTCAATTTACCCTGATTATAAATTTGCATTGCCATGAGTTCTTCTTTTCGGTTCGATGCTTCATTGCACACTCCGTCGTGACCTTCGGTTTTGTATGAAGTCTGCCTTGTTATTACAGGAATATTGTAACGTTTCAGATTATCTAAAAGAAACTCTGAAATTATTTCTGAATATGGCTCAGCAGTATCTTTGGTTATCCCACGATAATTTACCATTGATGCATTATAAAAAAACTCAGGCTCTGATAGTGCACTTTCACAATCGGTCAAAATTTCGTTTTTTGTATATTGTATCATACCACAAATCCATCCTAAGTTTGTACACTTTTATTCAATAAGGTTAAAACTGCCACAGTCTCAACGTGTCCTGTCTGCGGAAACATATCAAAGGGCTGGGCAGACACAAGTTTATATTTTTCGCTTTCGATAAGTATTCTGCAGTCTCTGGCAAGTGTCGCAGGATTGCAGGAAACATAAATTATATTGTGCGGAGATATTTTAAGTAAAGAGTCAAGTACGCTTTTGTCACAGCCTGTACGCGGAGGGTCAAGCACAACAGTATCGAATTTTTCGTCTGAAAGCTCTGTTGATATTTTTTCAGCTGTATCTTCATAAACAGCGATATTATCAAGATTATTCAGTTTAGCGTTACGCGCGATATATTTTGATGCCGCGCGCCA
>JAZRZG010000103.1:0-4921 GCA_045601305.1 Synergistaceae bacterium | reverse complement strand
GTTTTCCGCTGGCATTGTGAGATCAGCAAGCGCTTTTGCAAAGGCTTTTTCCGCGTCGATGACAAGATTGTCCTGCTTGATTTCCGCAGAGATTGTTTCATTTTCGGCTTTTGCAAGAATGTTTTTAACGCGGACAGCTGCCGTGATAAGTTCTGTAAACCACTGTTCGTTTGCGAATTTCTGCAGCGTCTCAGCCATTGCATAGGTCTGAAGCGGACGTTCCGGTATTGTCTGAAGCGCAAGCATAACCACTTCGTGGCTGAGTCCTTTTTCCTTAAGCTGAACCTGCAGTCTCTGGCGCAGGAATTCGTAGATTTTCGCAATCGTTTCGTCTGAAAGCCCGAGCGGTTTTGCCGCTTCTTCTATGAGTTCGTAAACGTTTATGTCAAGCCTGAGACCGATAAGAATTTCGTTTATGCAGCGTGCGGCACGGCGCAGTCCATACGGGTCTTGCGATGAAGTCGGTTCAAGTCCGATTTTGAAAATTGCTGCTATTGTGTCAGCACGTTCCGCAAGACCGAGAATTGCGCCGATTGTGCCTGATGGCAGTTTATCTCCGGCAAAACCAGGGAGATACTGCTCGTAAAGACCATTGGCAACAGTTTCTTTTTCGCCTGCTTTTTTGGCGTATTCTCTTGCCATAACGCCCTGAACCTCCGCAAATTCGTAAACCATGCTTGAGACAACGTCAAATTTTGCAAGTGCTGCGGCGCGTGCAACGTCTTCTTTCAGGTCATCGCGTCCAAGAATTGAGGAAAGTTTTACAGCAAGCTCTTTGACACGCGAAACTTTTTCGTACACAGTGCCGAGCTGTGCCTGATAGGTGACGTTCTTGAGTTCGTCAGCCATGGCATCTATTGATTTCTGCAAGTCTTCCTTCCAGAAGAATGCCGCATCGTAAAGACGCGCACGAAGAACCCGTTCGTTGCCTTCGCGAACAACGTTCATATCTTTTGCTTTGTTGTTGCTTACACCAATAAAGTACGGCATAAGTTTGCCGGAGGCATCCTGTACAGGGAAGTAACGCTGATTCTTTGCCATTGTAAGAATAAGAACTTCCTGCGGTATTTCAAGGAAGGATTTATCAAAACTTCCATAGAACGGAACCGGATATTCGTTGATGAAAACGTTTTCTTCAAGAAGTTCAGGATCAATCTCTACCTTAGCATTAAGCTCCTTTTCAATTTCATGAATACCCGCGAGTATCATTTCTTTGCGTTTTTCCGGACAGGTGATTACGGCATTGTCCAGCATTGCCTTTGCGTAGTCGTCTGCTGCGTTAAGAGTGATTTCCGAAGCCCCCATAAAGCGGTGACCTTTGGTGACATTGCCGCTTGCAACCTTTCCGAACGTTACCGGTATGACTGTGCCGCCGAAGAGTGCGGTAATCCAGCGTACAGGGCGCGCAAAACGTATGGTTGAATCTGCCCAGTACATACTCTTCCCGAAAGAAAGTTTGTTAATAATTGCCGTAAGCATTGCGGGAAGGACTTCCTCCGTTTTCTTTCCCTTTGTGCTGACTTCCGCGAATATATACTCAACTCCGCCGACATCTTTGCGAACAAGTTCTGCAACTGAAATTCCCTTGCCCTTTGCAAAACCTTCCGCCGCTTTTGTCGGACTGCCGTTGTCATCAAACGCGTTTTTGACCGCAGGACCTCTGAAACTTTCAACACTGTCCTGCTGTGCTTCCTCAACGTTCTTTACAAAAAGCACAAGACGGCGCGGAGTACATTCAGCTGAGATTTCTCCGTATCCGATGTGCTGTGCGGCAAATTCTTCTTCTGCGTAGCTTTTAAGGTCTGCAAGAGCCTTAGGCATAAAGCGGGCAGGTATTTCTTCTGTTCCGATTTCAAAAAGCAGGTTTCTGACTGACATTACTGCTCGCCTCCTTCTGTTTTAAATGCCGGTGTGCCGAATTTTCCGTTAAGCGGCCATTCCATATCCTTGCGCTGTTCGGTATATGCCTTGCAGCAGGCGCTCGCGATTGCGCGTACACGGCCTATGTAGCCAGTTCGTTCCGTGACGCTGATTGCGTTGCGCGCGTCAAGAAGGTTGAACGAATGCGAACATTTGAGAACATAGTCGTAAGCAGGGAGAACAAGACCTTTGGCTATAACGCGTTTAGCTTCCGCTTCGTACATATTGAAGAGTTTGAACAGCATATCTGTGTCCGCTGCTTCAAAATTGTAGGTTGAATACTCCACTTCACCCTTGTGATGAACGTCACCGTACGTTACGTCGCCTACCCATTTGAGGTCATACACACTTTCAACTTTTTGTACGAACATTGCGATACGTTCAAGTCCGTAAGTGATTTCAGACGGGACAAGCTCCATGTCCATAGCGCCCATCTGCTGGAAATAAGTAAACTGCGTAATTTCCATTCCGTCGAGCCAAACTTCCCAGCCAAGTCCCCATGCGCCTGTTGTCGGGTTTTCCCAGTCGTCTTCAACAAAGCGTATGTCATGTTCCGCAGGGTCAATGCCAAGCGCCTTAAGACTGTCGATATAAAGTTCCTGAATGTTGTCCGGCGCAGGCTGAATAATGACCTGATACTGATAATAGTGCTGAAGTCTGTTCGGGTTTTCACCGTAGCGTCCGTCCGTCGGGCGGCGTGAAGGTTCAACGTATGCGACACGCCAAGGCTCAGGACCTAAAACCCTGAGAGTTGTCGCAGGATGCATGGTACCGGCACCCTTCTCCATGTCATACGGCTGACGCAGAATGCAGCCCTGCGATGCCCAGTAGGCATTCAAACGCATTATAATTTCCTGAAAATCCAATCTGTTTACCTCCTCCGGATGTATTAAAAAATCAAATTGACCGCAAATACAGAGCACCGCTCAACTGAAACAGCGCAGCGCAACTGCCAGATAATTTTACAAAAAAGACACAGATATTTCAACTGCTGCAATATAATTTAATCAAAAAATCAGCTGAAATCAGCTGAAAAAAAGGCAGAGCATACACTCTGCCCTTCGTATAATACAGATTATTTCTTAATCAGCTTCTTAAGTTCTTCAATCTCACTCTCAAGTTTCCCTACACGGTCTTTCAGAGCGGCATTCTCCGCGTCCTGTCTTGCGTTTTCAGCTTTCAGAGCCTGATTTTCTTCGTTTACGAATTTCACCTGTTTCTGAAGCGACGCGCGCGTTACTGCCGTTTCGCCCTTGCCGAATTTCAGGCTCATACCGGCGTTGTAGGCGTTCTGGTCGTTACCCACCGACGTTGACGCGCTCAGCATAAAGTTCGGATTCGGTTTGTACGCCACGCCGATTGCGCCCGCGCTTTCTCCTCTGTATCCGCCGTATGCTACCGCTCCGACAAATTTGTCGCCTTCTTCGCCGCTCGGCTCTGCATAGTGCAGTCCGGCGAGTGCCGCGCTTATCGCGCCAACTTCTCTCACTTCGGTTGATACAGAGCTAAGCTGATTCTGTACGTTCACAAATGCTCTGTCAACCTGTCCGACTGTCACCGCGTCTGTCAGGTTTATACCGTCTGCCAAACCGCTTATCGTGCGTCCGCCTACAGCTACGGTGTTGCTTTCCGTTATCTCCAGCGTTTTTCCGTCCACAGACCCGAACGCCACACTGTTTTTAACGTTCGCTCCCATTTTTACGTTGCTGCCGAGAACAAAGTTATTGTCGCCCTCTATCGTATTGTTGTTTCCTATCGCATAGCTTCCGTTTCCGGATATTACGTTCGGGTCGCCGAACGCGCCGGAGTTATTGCCTGTGATAACGTGTCCCGTACCTATTGCTATTGAGTTTGCGCCTGACGCTTTCGCGCTGTAGCCTATCGCTACCGATTTTTCTCCGTCTGCTTTCGCGTTTTTGCCAAGCGCGGAAGCCCCTGCGCCTGTTGCTGTTGCGTTCACGTCTTCAATGTCAAACGCCGAAGCCGCTGACGGCTGTTCCTGACTGTTTATCGCAAGGTCAAGCGCTTCAAGGTTCTCTGCCACCGTCTTTGCTCTTTTCACGTAGAAACCGTCTTTGGCTGTAGTCTGCGCTTTTATCGTGTCAAACCGATCGTCAACGTATGCCCTGTCTGCTTTTCCGGCGGCTGCAGTTTCAAGCGCGGCTATGTCGTTTTTTGCCTGTGTCATGTCTGTTGTCAGATTATTTATTTTTTCTGTGTGTTCCTCTGCCGTGTTTTCAAGCACAGTTATTTTTCTTTCTGAGGCAGCTGTTTTTTCCGCAAGTTCCGCAACCTGAGACACGTCAGCTTTTTTCACCAAAGCATTGTCTATCTCCTGTTTTGTGTAGGCGTCCGTTATTCCGTAGCCTGCAAGTGTTGCCGCTTTCTGCGCAAATTTCGCGTCCGCCGCCGCCGTTGTATATGCGTCCGTTATTCCGTAGCCTGCAAGCGTTGCCGCTTTCTGCGCAAATTTATCGTTTGCTTCTGTTTTTGTGTAGGCATTTGTAATGCCGTAGCCTGCAAGTGTTGTTGCTTTGTCTGCTTTTGACGTTTGCAGGGAGGTAATACTGTTGCTGTTTGCAAGTATGGCGTTTTCGTTCAGTTTTACCTGAGTGTCAAGGCTGCCTATCGCGGATATTGTCGAAACCCCCGACGTATAGTAATTTCCGGACGCAGAGAGCGTGTCTCCGGCAATTCTCGCCAGCTGTTCAGAATACAACTGTCCGGCGTTTGCCGCGTCCTTTGAGCCTGCCGCGATTTCGCCGTCCGCCACGTTCGTTATTTTAAGTTCGTTGGCGTTGATTCCTTCAGACGTTATGTAGTTCTTCTTCCCCACCATAAGCGTATCCTGCGACAAGCCTGAATATATTTCCGAGCTTATAACGTCTCCGTCAGCCGATATTTCAGATTTTCCCGTGTAAAGAGCCGTTGAGTTCAATCCTGAGAAATTTGCGCTGCCCGTCTCTTTGTCGGATATGGATACCCCGTCTTCGTCAAGCCA
>JAZRZG010000102.1:0-15486 GCA_045601305.1 Synergistaceae bacterium | reverse complement strand
GGCTTTCTGTGATAGCGGACATTCCAAGAAGCGACGAGATTTCACGGTTTGAGGAACTTGGCAAAACTGTTGTCGAAGGTGATCCCGCGCTTGCGGTCAGCGTGAAGTTTACGGAACTTGCGAAACGAATTGTGAATGACTGAAAAACCTTACTGCATAACCATATCGGAGCTTGACCGGCTTGGCGTGAAGAATATGCCGGCAGAAGCGATGACGACGAACCATCTTGTTTACAGTTCGCCGGCGACTTTGGCGTACAATTCACCCGGGGCGCAGGGCTTCGGCGTAAAGCGCGCAGGGCTTGCAATTCCTGAGTCTGTTGAGCTTGTTGTCTCCCCGGGCTGCTGCGGAAGAAACAGCACTGTCGAGGGGGGCGCGGCAGGTTTTTCGGAAAAGATTTTCTTTTTGCGAATGGACGAAACAGACCTTGTGACGGGACGGCACCTCACGAAAATTCCGCAGGCAGTGAAGGAAATAGCTGATTTTTACGAACCGCGTCCGAAGGTTGTGGTGCTTTGCGTAACCTGTGCCGACGCGCTGCTCGGAACTGACATGGAGCGTGTCTGCCGCAGAGCGGAGGCAGAAAATCCGGATATTAAGGTTATTCCGACTTATATGTACGCGCTGACAAGGGAGAGCATAAAACCGCCTATGGTCGCTGTCCGGCGCAGCATATATTCGCTGCTGGAGAAATTACCGACTGCCGATTGCCAATTACCACTTGAGAAGCCGGCTTCGCCGGATTATAAAAAAATATTAAGCAGTACGGATAAAAACGGCACGCGGACAGCGGATAACCGCAGTGAATACGGAGCGTTCGGCGGCAGCGTCAATCTTCTCGGGCATTTTGCGCCGCTGTATGACAGCTGCGAGCTTTACGAGCTGCTTCGCAGACTCGGCTTTGACAAAATAAATGAAATTTCGCGCTGCAGGACGTTTGAGGAGTACAAAACGCTTGCGAACGCTGAATTAAACCTTGTACTTCACTCTGAGGCAAACTATGCCGCCGAAGATTTGCGCCGGCGGCTCGGCACGCCTTATGCTGAACTGAAACGGCTGTATCAGGCGGACAAAATACATAAGCAGTACGTGCTTTTCGGTGCCGCGCTTGACCAAAAGCCTGACGACACGGAATTTTACGAGGCGGCGAAGGAGCGCGTGCACGCGTTCAGGGAAAAGTTTGCCGGAGCAAGTTTTTCAGTCGGTCAGACGCTGAACGCGGAGCCTTTTGAGCTTGCGCTTGCGCTTGCGCGTTACGGTTTCAGGGTTGACGCGCTGTTCGCAAATCTGAACGAAGGGTCTTATCCTTACATCAGGCAGCTTGCGCTTGTCAGTCCGGACACGAAGCTGTATCTTCCTGCGTCGCCGACAATGCTGAATTACAGAATCGGACAGGAAAAATCAAATTTTTCGCTCGGCAGGGACGCGGAATACTGGCTGCCTGAGGCGGCGAATATTCCGTGGAACAGCGAACGTCAGCCGTTTGGCTTTGACGGGCTTGTCAAACTGCTTGATGAAATTGACGCTGCTGCGGAAAGGAGAGCGAAAAGGTGAACGGACTGTTCAAATTCATTGCACCGTTCGCGCCCGACCAGTCAGGCGCTGCGGCAGTGCTTTTCTCTCTCGGCGGCATAATCGTAATATGCGACGCGGGAGGCTGTGCGGGAAATATCTGCGGCTTTGACGAGCCGCGCTGGTTTACGGAAAAAAGCGCGATTTTCTCAGCAGGGCTGCGCGACATTGACGCGATTTTGGGGCGCGACGAGCGGCTTGTGCAGAAACTTGAAGAAGCGGTACAGTTCATTGACGCAAAATTTGCGGCGATTGTTGGTACGCCTGTTCCTGCAGTTATCGGCACCGATTTCCGCGCGTTGAAGTACATGGCGGAACGCAGACTTAAATTGCCTGTAATTGCATTGGACACAACCGGTATCGGACAGTATGATGACGGAGAAGAAAAGGCGTATCTCGCGCTGTTTGCCGCCTTTGCTTCGAACACACCGCAACAACTGTTTGAAGCCGGTGTTTTGGGCGCTACGCCTCTAAACCTGCCGGACAAAAATTACGCTGAAAAGCTGAAGACAACAATTGAGACGAAATATGGCAAAGCCGCTCTGTTCTCAGGCGAAAACGGAATTGAGGAAATCAAAAACGCAGGCGGCGCGAAGCTGAACATTGCAGTTTCCGCGTCAGGAATAAAGGCTGCGGAATATCTGAAACAGCGCTTCGGCACGCCGTATATTGTCGAATTTCCGATAGAAGAGGCAATTACCAAAAATGCGAAGTGCAAGGCGCGAAGTGCGAGGTGCGAGGTGCGAGGTGCGAAGTTCGCAAAAACACTGATTATTCATCAGCAGGTGCTGGCAAATTCCATCCGCGGCATGCTTGAGGCGCATGGCGAGACTGCAGATGCGGCAACCTGGTTTAAGCTGCACAGGCATTATGCGCGTGAAACTGACGTGAAACTGACGGAGGAAGACGAGCTGCTTCGGCTCCTTGCCGAGCGTAAATACGGGAAGGTTATTGCAGATCCGATTTTCCTGCGCTGTCCGAAGCTGCGGGAAATTAAATTTGTCCCGCTCTGCCATTATGCCTGCTCCGGTGAATTGTACGCAACGAACGCAGCGGAAAATTTTGAAATGCTGTTAAAAATATCAGGAATGAATAATTGATGAAATTGATGAAAAGACTGAGAATACGCGTTTTCGGAATAGTACAGGGTGTCGGCTTTCGTCCGTTTGTCAGCCGTGCCGCCGCATCGGCGAAAATTACCGGTTCCGTCTGCAACAAGGGGCCGTACGTTGAAATTTTTGCGCAGGGAACGGAGAGCCGGCTGGAACAGTTTATGCACAGCCTGAAACATGAAGCGCCGGAGCGTTCCGCAATTCTCAAAATTGCCGTTGCGGAAATTCCTGCTGAAAGGTGCGAAACGTTTGAAATCATAGAAAGCGAAAAGGAATGCGGAGATATTTTCGTGTCTCCCGACATTGCTGTCTGCAAAAAATGTTCACACGAACTGTTTGACAAGAACAACAGGCGCTATCTGCACCCGTTTATCAACTGCACCGCGTGCGGCCCGCGTCTTACTATTCTTGACTCTATGCCTTATGACCGCGTGCGGACAAGCATGGGCGAATTTCCGATGTGTCCCGACTGTGAATATGAATACACGCACCCCGAAACGCGGCGCTATCACGCGCAGCCTGTCTGCTGCAATGACTGCGGTCCCGAGCTTTACATACTGAACAGCGAAATCCGCGGCACGGCGGCGCTGCTTCACGCGCGCAGCGTGATAAGAAACGGCGGAATTGCCGCAATTAAAGGCATTGGAGGGTTTCACCTCTGCTGCGACGCGGAAAACGAAGAAGCCGTCGCACGGCTGCGCCGGCTGAAAACGCGCCCGCAGAAGCCTTTTGCCGTTATGATGCGAAATCTTGAAACTGTGCGGAAAAACTGTGTTGTCACTGAAACTGAGGAAAAGCTGCTTGACGGGCATCAGAAGCCGATAATTCTGCTTGACAGAGCTGACGGCTGCAATCTGTGTCCTTCTGTGGCGCCGGGCAATCCGACAGTTGGCGTCATGCTTCCCTACGCGCCTGTTCAGCTGCTGCTTTTTTCCTATCCGGACGGAGAGAAAATGCCGGACAGTCTTGTTATGACAAGCGGAAATATTTCGGGCGCGCCGATATGCAGAAATGACGAAGAAGCGGCAGCAGAGCTTACCGGGCTGTGTGACACAATACTTTCCAACAACAGAAAAATACGGCTGCGGGCGGATGATTCGGTTATGGCGTTCTTTGAGGACAAACCGTACATGGTGCGTCGTTCAAGAGGCTACGCGCCGCTGCCGTTCATATCGTCAAAAAGATACACACACAGCGTACTTGCGGTCGGCGGTGAACTGAAAAACAGCTTCTGCCTTGCGACGCACGACCTTTTCTACCCCTCTCCCTATATCGGGGATTTGGAAAATCTGAAAAGTGTTACGGCGCTTTCCGAAGCGGTCAGGCGAATGTCTGATATGCTTGAGATCAAACCGGAGGCAGTCGCCTGCGACCTTCACCCGCGCTACAACTCAACGGCGTTCGCGCATGAACTCGGTCTGCCCGTGACAGAAGTTCAGCACCACTTTGCGCACGTTGCGGCGTGCCTTGCGGAAAACAATTTCAGCGGCAGGGCGATAGGCGTTTCTTTTGACGGCACAGGCTACGGAACTGACGGAAGTATATGGGGCGGAGAATTTCTGCTGGCTGACCTTTGCGGCTTTGAACGGCTCGGCTGTCTTGCGCCGTTCCGACAGGCAGGGGGCGACGCCTCGCCGCGCGAAGGCTGGAGGATTGCAGTTTCGCTGCTGCTTGACGCTTTGGGCAGCAAAGAAAAAGCTGAGGAAGCAAACGAACTGCTGAATCTCTGTGACGAAAACAACCTCAAAACACAGTTCTTTATGCTGGATAAAAACATAAATACTGTGAAATCAACCAGCTGCGGGCGGCTGTTTGATGCTGTTTCCGCGCTGCTCGGCATACGCCGCGCCTCAACGTTTGAGGGGGAAGCGTCTATGGCGCTTCAGTTTGCGGCAGACCACAACGCGCCGTCGCCTGTACGCGCGCAGATTACTGGCGGAGAACTGTTTTCTGTTGAGACAAAACCGCTGATTTTTGCGCTGTACGAAGGAGCAAGAAACAAAGCAGACGTGCATCTGCTTGCCGGAGCTTTTCATACTGCGCTTTCCGAAATGATACTTGAAGGCTGCCGCCTGTCACGCGCGAAGACAGGGGTAAAGACGGTTGCGCTTTCCGGCGGCTGTTTTCAGAATCTGCTTTTACTTTCAAAAACAAAGCGGCTGCTTGCCGCAGACGGATTTGACGTGCTTGTCCACTCGCTTGTGCCGCCGAACGACGGAGGAATATGTTTGGGACAGGCGGCGGTCGCGCAGGAAAAACTAATGAGGAATGAATAACAGCTGTCAGCTGCAGAGGAAAATCGAAAATCGGCGGTCAGCTGTCGAAAAAACCAAAAGCAAAGAATTTAATAATCTAAAAATCTATATTCGATAAGCGAATAACAAATGAAAGGGGATATATGAAATGTGCGTAGGACTTCCGGCAAAGGTTATGAACATTGAAGACGGAATGGCAGTTGTTGACGCAACGGGAGCCAGAAGAAAAATATCGGTTGAACTGCTTGACGAGCTGAATCCGGGTGATTACGTAATGATTCATGCCGGAATAGCGATAGCCAAAATCGACTCTGAAGAGGCGGAAAAATAATGACGGAAACAGAGAAAATCATTCGCGAATACAGTGGTTCAAAAATCCGCATAATGGAAGTGTGCGGCACACACACGCACGAAATCTTCCGTCACGGCATCCGCAGGCTTCTGCCGGAAAACATTGAGCTTATCACAGGTCCGGGCTGCCCTGTATGTGTCACCCCCGTTGATTTTATCGACGAGGCGCTGTGGCTTGCCGAAAAAGGTGTTACGGTTACCACCTTCGGAGACCTTGTGCGTGTGCCCGGAAGCGGGAAAAACCTTGCAGTCGCAAGAAGTGAGGGTGCGAAGATAAAAATCGTCTATTCACCGCTTGACGCGGTTGACTTCGCGGCAAAAAATCCGAAAGAACAGGTCGTTTTTCTCTCGGTAGGCTTTGAAACAACAGTGCCTGCGGCATGCCTTGCCGCTGAGCATGCAAAAAAAGCAGAACTGAAAAACTTTGCTCTGCTCACGGCGAACAAAACCATGCCGGAGGCATACGGTGCGCTTTCAGGCAGCGCCGAAGCTTTTTTGTACCCCGGGCACGTCAGCGTAATTACCGGAACGTCGCTTTACGAAAAGCTGAAACAGCGCGGCATTTCCGGCGTTGCAGCAGGATTTGCCGCAGAGGAAATACTTGAGGCGATAGCAGCGATTGTCCAAAATTATGCCAAAGGTGCGCCGTTCTTTGAGAACTGCTATCCGCGAGTGGTAAAAGCAGAGGGAAATCCCGCCGCGCTGCGCGTGATTGAACGCACAATGACAGCATGCGATGCTGAATGGCGGGGACTTGGCATAATACAAAATTCAGGGCTTAAGCTGAACAAGGCGTACGAAGCCTTTGACGCACGCATAAAATTTGCGATGCCGGAAATCAAAGGACACGCAAATCCCGCCTGCTGCTGCGGCGAGGTGCTGCGCGGCAGTTGCAGACCGTTTGACTGTCCGCTGTTCGGAAAAATCTGCAACACGGAAAATCCTGTCGGAGCCTGTATGGTATCAAGCGAAGGCGCGTGCAGCGCGTATTTCAAATACGGAATTTAGAATATCGGGTAATCGGGTAGTAGATGAGCGATATTTGTGCGAAAATCGCAATTAACGTCAAAGGAGTGTTATAAATGTCAGACGTAATCACACTTGCGCACGGCGCAGGCGGAAGAAAAACCTCGGAGCTTATAGACAGGGTATTCAAAAAACATTTCTCAAATCCCAATCTCACGGCAGACGATGCCGCCGTGCTTGAATTTCCGGGCAAAAAACTTGCCTTCACAACAGACGGGTTCATAGTTTCACCCGCGGAATTTCCGGGAGGCAACATAGGCAAACTCTCAATCTGCGGCACTGTCAATGACCTGTCCTGCATGGGCGCGAAACCGCTGTACCTTTCCTGCGCGTTTGTAATCGAGGAAGGTTTTCCGATGGAAACGCTTGAAAAAATTGCCGCAGCAATGGAGCATACAGCTGCGGAATGCGGCGTGCAGATTTGCGCGGGTGACACGAAAGTCGCAGGCAAAGGTCAGGTTGACGGTGTGTTCATTACGACAACAGGCATAGGGCTTGTTGACGAAGAAGCGCGCCCTGCCGGCGACAAAGCTCAGCTGGGCGACAAAATCATAGTCACCGGCGACATCGGCAGACACGGCTGCACAATACTTCTCGCGCGCGACGAATACGGCATAGAGGCAGATGTCACAAGCGACTGTGCGCCGCTTTGGGCAAACGTGAAGGCAATGCTTGACGTTACGAAAGACATCCACGTCATACGCGACGCAACGCGCGGGGGCGCAGGCACAGTGCTTTATGAAATAGCGGAACAGAGCAGGGTCGGAATTAAACTTAACGCAGCAGACATTCCTGTCCGCGGCGACGTAAAAGGCGTGTGCGGCATGCTGGGGCTTGAGCCGCTTTATCTTGCCTGCGAAGGGCGCCTTGTGGTATTTGCGCCGGCAGAACATGCAGAAGCGATAGTTGAAGCGCTCAGAAAAGTTAAAAACTCGGAAGCCGCGCAGATAATCGGCGAAGTCACGGCAGAACTTCCGGGCAAGGTTGTTATGAAAACAGAAATAGGCACGGAGACACTGCTTCCCGCGCCGGGCGGAGAACTTTTGCCGAGAATTTGTTGAACAGCCTGCGCCTCAGAAAACCGCTGAACGCTTGGCAAAACAGGAAAACCAAAGCCCTTGCCGAACGAACAGCATAGAGTGTTTTGCTGAGCGGACGCAGTGAGCGGTATGCTGAGCAAGGTACGAACGTTATCCTGCGGCTGACGAAAAATGACTGCGCCGTGCTATAATACAGCCATGCGAAAGACCGTAACGGCGCTGCTTTTAACATTGCTGCTTACCGCGCCTGCTTCTGCCGCAATCACAAGGCAGCAGGCAGTTAATGTGTGGCAGGAGGTATCGAAGCCGACGGAGCTTTCGGCGCTGCCGTTCGGCTTTGAGCAGAGCAGTACGCCGAATGCCTGGGTAACGGCAGGAAAATCTGTTACAGTTACCACGAGCCTGCTTGAACTGCTTGACACGGAAGACGAACTTTACTGTGTTTTAGCGCATGAGGCAGGTCACGTGAAGTTAAATCACATGAAAAAAGCAGCAGCCCGGCAAGTGGGCGCGAGTATTATCACCTCAATAGCGCGTTCGCTGTTCGGCAGCATAACAGGAGCCGCGGCGAGCATAGGCACAACCCTTGCCACGGCAGGCTACAGCCGCGAACAGGAAATAGAAGCCGACGACTATGCGCTGACACTTGCGTTTGAGCATGGCAGAAATCCTGACGGTCTGTACAGCGCGTTGACAAAACTTTCAAAAGTGCACAAGACACAGGCAAGCGGCTTTAATTCCCACCCGCCGGATGACAGACGGCTGCTGCATATCAAAAATTCAATGGCGGTACTTAGGGCAGACAGTATTCCGGACGAAATTCCGAAGCAAGAGCCCGACGTACAGCCCAAAACGGCAGAAAAGCAGGAACTTGACGAATATTTCAGACAGATACAGGAAGAGTACAAAGAAAACAAACAGGAATAAACGAGGTACAGGAATGTTTGGAAACAAAGGGCTTGTACAGATTTACACAGGAGACGGCAAAGGCAAAACAACGGCGGCGCTCGGACTTCTGATGCGTGCCGCAGGGCACGGCGCGAGAGTTGTGATAATCCAGTTTATGAAAGGCTGGAACGGCTACGGCGAATACAAACTGCTGTCGGAGCTCAAAAACGTAACACTCATTCACACAGGCGCGCCGAAATGCGTCCGCCCGGGCGCAGAATCAGAATGGGACAAAAGCGAAGCGGAAAAAGCGTTCAAATTTGCGAAAAAATACGCTGCGCCGCAAATGTGCGACATGCTGATACTTGACGAACTCAGCTGGGCTGTTTCGCACGGCTTTATAAAGGCAGAAGATGTGCTGAAACTCATTGACAAAAAGCCTGAACAGCTTGAAATCGTAATCACGGGACGTGTCATGCCGCCGGAAATTATGGAAAGAGCAGAGCTTGTCAGCGAAATCAGAGAGATCAGACATCCGCTTGCGCAGGGCATAAAAGAACGCAAAGGAATTGAATATTAGGACGCCGGAACAATATATCTCTGCTGTTTTGCTTCTGACGGCAGACAGCGAAGCGAACGTACAGCATAAGCAAAACCAACCCAAGACGGTTGAAAATACAAAAGGGGGAGTCAGCAATGACAACAAAAGAAAATCTTGCGGCAGCATTTGCAGGAGAATCACAGGCAAACCGCAAATATCTGCTTTTTGCGGAAAAAGCGGCGGCAGAAGGCCGCAAAGGCGCGGCACGTCTTTTCAGAGCGGCTGCGGCGGCAGAACAGCTCCACGCATTCGCGGAATTCAAAGCACTCGGCGGCGTAAAATCAACGCTTGAAAACCTTGAAGCGGCAAAAGCCGGTGAAACCTTTGAATTTACCGAAATGTATCCGCCGATGATCGAAACGGCAAAGGCAGAGGGCGAAAAAGCAGCGGAAAGAGCCTTCACCCTTGCAAACGCGGCAGAAAAAGTTCATGCGGAGCTTTATGCAGACGCAATTTCCAACCTTGACAGCGACGACGTTTACTATCTCTGCCCTGTCTGCGGCTACATTCACAAGGGCAAAGCCGAAGGCAGCTGCCCGATTTGCGGCGTTCCTGCTGAAAAATTCGTCGAATTTGCGGACTAACATTCAATAGCAGTCATTTTCACAGCTCCGGCATACGCCGGAGCTTTTGTATTGCTGCAGTCTGTTCGTACCTTGCTTTTCCTGCTGACAACTAACCTCCGTTGCCTTTTCTAAGCGTTAAGCGCAAGGCGCAAAGAGCGAGCGCTGATTGTTCGCCTTTCGTTTTTATCAAATATGTGCTATAATCAATTAGTGGAACTCGACATCCACTTTTACGTTCAGGCGAAAAGAAACGGGGTGGCGCTATGAAGCGGCTCTTTGTGAAGTTTATATTAAGACTGTTTTTCAGAGTGAAAATTGAGGGTTGGGAAAACTGGAAGGCGACAGAAGGCGAAAACATCATCGTCGCGCCGAACTATGTTTCCTACATTGACCCGCTTATTCTTGCGATGTATCTTCCGGAAACTGCTCCGTTTGCAGTCGAGCGCAGGCTGACGCAGAAACGTTTTGTCAACTGGTTTCTGCCGCTTGCCGAAACCCATGTTATGGACGCAGATTCACCGATTACGCTCCGCTATTTCCTCAATCTGCTGAAAGAGGGAAAACGCTGCATCATCTTCCCGGAACTTCAGCCGACAATCACAGGCAACCCTATGAAAGTTTCAGCCGGAGTCGCGCAGATTGCAATGCACACCGGCGCCAAGGTGCTTCCCATCAACATCAACGGCACACAGAACACACCGTTCAGCAGAATACAGCACAAACGCGGCATAAAACTTTTCCGCAAAGTCGTCATCCGCATTTTCCCTGCGCAGGAAATCAAACTGCCTGATGATGTCAAAGGTTCGCGGCGCACCGCGCTGGCAGGCCGCGCGCTTGAAAAAATCATGGAAGACGCCGCAATGTACGCGCGCCGCAAGGAAAAGAAATTCTTTGACAACCTTATAGACGCGCGCAACGAATTTGGCGGCAACTGCCGCATATTTGCGGACTACGGCGCAAAGCCTGTCACCTACAACGGTCTCATCACACGCATACTTCTCATACAGGGACTGTACAAAAAGCAGAAACTTGAAGGCGACATTATCGGCGTTCTGCTTCCTACGTCGCTTGCCGGCGTCATTTCGCTCTACGCGCTGCAAAATATCGGCAAAATTCCCTCGCCGCTCAATTTCTCAATCGGCGGACGCGCGCTTGTAAACTGCTGCCGCGCGGCAAACATCAAAACAGTAATCACGGCGCATGCCTTTATTGACAAAGGCAAGCTTTCTGCGCTCACAGACGCGCTGATAGAAGAAGGAATACGCCTTGTATGGCTTGACGAAATCGGCAAAACAATCGGAACGGCTGACAAGCTCGTTGCGGCAATATGCACGCCGTTTATCAAATCTGCGCCTGTAAAATCAGAAGAAGTAGAGAAAACGGCGCTTGTGCTGTTCACGTCAGGCTCCGAAGGAGCTCCCAAAGGCGTTGCGCTCAGCTACAAAAATCTCAACACAGATCATTCACAGATGGTTACAAGAGTCGAATTTTTCCAGACCGACAGAGCAATGCACGCAATGCCGATATTCCACTCATTCGGACTGTGCGGTGTGTTTATGCCGGTAAATCAGGGCTTCTTCGTTATCTTCTACCCGTCGCCGCTTGCGTACAAGACAATCGCAACCGCCTGCTATGACGAACGCATCACAATCATCTTCTCAACAGACACCTTCCTGCAGGGTTACGCAAAGGCAGCCACGAACAATTATGACTTCTCTTCACTGCGCCTTGTCATTCAAGGCGGAGAAAGAACACGTCCCGCGACAATGGAACAGTGGTTCACGCGCTTCGGCATACGCATAACGGAAGGCTACGGCGTCACGGAAGCCTCGCCAGTTGTTGCCAACAACTATTACGCGCACTACAAGGCAGGCTCCGTAGGACTGCTCTGCTCAGGCATGGAATACAGGCTTGAGCCTGTTGAGGGTGTTGCGAAAGGCGGCAGACTGTGGCTGAAAGGCGACAATATCATGCAAGGATATATCCGCGTCACAAACCCCGGTGTCATAGAGCCGCTCAAAGACGGCTGGTATGATACAGGAGACATCGTTGACATCGATGAAGACGGCTTTATCACAATCCTTGGCAGGGCAAAACGCTTTGCCAAAATCGGCGGAGAAATGGTGTCGCTCGGCGCAATAGAAGAAGTCGTCAACGAAGTGTGGCCGGACTTCCACCATGCGGCAGTAATGGCAGAAGGCGGCAGCAAAGGCGAAACGCTTACACTGGTGACCACAATGCCGGAGCTCGCGGCAAAAGACCTCCGCGCGAAACTTGCCGAAAACGGAGTCGCGGAAATAGCAATACCGAAGAAAGTACTCTACATGGAAGATATGCCGTTACTTGCCACAGGCAAAGTCGCCTATCCCGCACTTGAAGAAAAACTGAAAGAGCAGAGCGGAAAGTAAGACAAGCAGCCGAAAAACAAATTTGCGCTGAACCCGCTTAAGTTATCCTCCAATAACGCCGGTATGCCCTGCGGCTTTATGCGAGTGAAACGAGCGCACTGCGAACGCTGCGAACGCATATTCTTTAATATAACTGTCTAAATTGTATCAAAATCAGATGCAATTCATCAAAAACTTTACAAGCACAAAAAACTTTGTGCTTGTTTTTTCAGTAAAATACAGTATTATTGTCAAGTCACAAAAAAACGCCCGCTGCTCACCGGAGTAAACAGAGCAGCCGCGCCCGAAAAGGAGAGGTAACAATGAAAAAAACAGTCACAATTATTCTTGCGTTAGCAATAGCGTTTGCCGTCGCGGCGCCTTCATTTGCGGCAGAATTCCGCGTTGCGGGACAGTCAGCGCCGAACACCCCAGCGACAAAATTTATGCAGGACATATCAAAAGAAATAGCGGCGAAAACCAAAAACCGCGTTGTCCTCAAAATATATCCCGCCAACCAGCTTGGAAACTACTCCGTAGTCACCCCTGAGCTTATGAAAGGCACGATCGATTTCTCCTGCCAGTCAATAGCGACAGATTTTGACCCCCGCCTTGAGATCCTCTACATCAACGGCTACATAAGCAGCTATGAAGACGCGAAGAAAACCTTTGCCGCAAACGGCTGGATGACGCAGCAGCTCAACAAATGCCTCAGCGAAGTCGGCATAAAAATGCTTGGCTGCTATATCGAAGGCTTTATCGGCATCGCCTCCAAAAAGCCGCTGAAAGACCCTCTCAATCCTAAAGTTGACAAAGGTGTGCTTACACGTATACCCAACATGGTCAGTTTTGAACTTGGAGCAAAAGCTATGGGCTTCCGCCCCGTCACAATACCCTATTCCGACGTTTACCAGTCAATGCAGACCGGTGTATGCGACGCGGCAGACGGGTACCCCACCTACGCGGCATACACGATACTTGGCGACGTTATGAAATACTGGTACAACACAATGTATTCCGTTGAATATCTCGGCATACTCGTCAGCGAAAAAGCGTGGAAAAGAATTTCACCCGCAGACCAGAAAATCGTTGCCGAAGTCTGCGCGAAATACACGAAAAAAGGACTTGAAGACGCTGAGAAAAACGACAAACAGGCAATGGAACTCATGAAGAAAAAAGGCATCAAAGTCTTCACCTACAGCAAACAGCAGCTCAAAGCGCTTCACGACGCAAACGTTGCCTCCTGGGGACAGTTTGCGAAACGCGGCGTTGACAAAAAAATCATGGCAGAATTCATCAAACAGTTCAAATAGGCATACAATGACAGAAACAATAACAACAACAGCAAAAAAAGAAACAGCAGAACAGACCTCCGTCTATGCGGGCAGCCGCAAGGCGGAGTGTCTTTTTGACAAGATAACGACAAAAATCTTTTCCGTAATCACGTTTGCGATGTCTGTCCTTCTCACGCTCATTATCAGCGCGGCGACAGTGCTCCGCTACTGCTTTGAAATAGACCTTTTCGGCTGCGAAGAATGGATAAAAATTTTTGCCTTCTGGCTCTATTTCATGGGCGCTGCGTACGGCGCGTTCGAAGGCACACATATTTCAGCGGATCTCGTTCAGTCCTACATGAAACCCGGAATACTGCGCCGCGTGCTGCTTGTGTTCAGAAACATCATCACATTCGGCATATCCTGCCTCTTTGTGTGGTACGGCTGGCATTATTTCAAATTTGACCTGTTCGGACCGTTGGGAGACGGACGCTTCACGGCAAAATCCGTACTTTGGGGCATCCCCGCATGGTGTGCCTCAGGCGCGATACTTCTCGGACTTTTCTTCATGGCGTGGTATTTCGGCGCGGATTTGTGCCGTTCCCTGAAAGCCTTGGCGAAAGGAAGTGACGAGTAATGATATACATAGCGCTTGCGATACTTCTCGTCACCCTCATAATAGGAGTTCCCGTGCCGGTGAGCTTTATGGTCTCCTGCGCGTGGCTCATATTCTTCGGAGGCCCCGACTGCAGCGGCTATGACCCGTCACAGCTGCTTCCCTACGGCTTCGCGCAGATGAATTCCGTGTCGCTCATAGCGATAGCAATGTTCATCCTCGCCGGCGGCATCATGGAACGCGGCAAAATAGCCGAAAAACTCATTGACGTTGTTGACATCTTTGCCGGACACTTCAAAGGAGGACTCGGAGTAGTTGCGACAATAGCCTGCGCTATATTCGGCTCAATCTGCGGCGCAGCCTGCGCGACACTCTCCTGCATAGGCGCCATAATGTTCCCGCGCTTCAAAAAGAACGGCTATCCCATGGGACACGCCTGCGCGCTCATGGCAAACTCGTCGCTGCTCGGACTTCTCATACCGCCGAACGCAACACTCATAATCTTTGCATGGATAAGCGGCATTTCAGTCCTCGACTGCTTCCTCTCGACAATAGTTCCAGGCATATTTGCCATGCTGCTCATAAGCGCGCTCAACGTCTTTATGCTCAAAGACAATCCGAATATCATAATCACGCAGAAACTCCCGCCGAAAGAACGAGTGAGCGAGCTTGGCAAAAGAGTAAAAATAGCAATACCGGCGCTCTTTATGCCCTTCCTCGTGCTTGGCGGCATCTACGGCGGCATAATGACAACAACCGAAGCCTCCGCCCTTGCCGTGCTTTACTGCATTCCGGTAGGTTTTTGGATATACAAAGGACTTGACCTGAAAGGTTTTTGGAAAGTTACAGTAGAAAGCGCGATATCAACAGGCGTAATCATGATAATGCTCTATTCCGTCGCAATGCTCTCGCGGCTTTACATACTTGAAGACCTGCCCGGCAAAATGCTGACACTGTTTTACTCAATTTCAGACAACAAATACGTCCTGCTGCTGCTGATAAACATATTCCTCATAATTATGGGAATGTTAATGGATGACATCAGCGTAGTGGTACTCACAACACCGATACTCATGCCGATAATACAGCAGCTCGGCATAAATCCGGTACATTACGCGGCAATAGTCGGCGTCAACACCGCCGTCGGCTGCATAACGCCGCCCGCAGCCCCTGTGCTGTACCTCAGCGGACGCGTCGGAGGCGCAGAAATCAGAGAAATAATGAAACCGGCAGTCAAATTCATGCTCCTTGCATGGATACCGGTGCTTATACTCACCACCTATTTCCCGAAAGTTGTTCTCTTCCTGCCGCACGTCATCCGCGGCGTAGAGTGGTAATTTGCACTTAGAACATTAAAATCCATCTCTTACCGCGGGAACGCGGAGCGTCAGCGCAGGAACCAGCGGCTTTACGGGCTTTGCCCGTTAGAACAAGCCCCTGCGGGGCAAAGACGCTGGATTCTGCGCTAAATCCTTGCGGATTTCCGCAGAAAGACGGGCATAAAAAAAGCACCTCAGCATTTTGCTGAAGTGCTTTTTTCATATTTTGTCACAGCGAACAATCGGCTCAACAGTCAAAAATATCTGACCATTGTCCGTTTGTTCGCAAATTTGACTGTTTTTGAACAAACGTTCTTGATGTTCCAACATTCAAATTCGCCTGCGCAGGCGTTTGTTGCTCACGATGTTGCTCTGATAGAGGACCGCGTGTTTAGTAATGAATCCCGCTGTCCCCGACAGCAGTTACCGAAGTATTCATTCCCATAGCGCATTGGCAGCGGGCTTGTCAGCACCGTGAA
>JAZRZG010000101.1:0-11911 GCA_045601305.1 Synergistaceae bacterium | reverse complement strand
TTTCGAGGATTTTGCCAAACAGCTGGCTGTTCATAACCGTAAATACAATAACTTCCCCATGAGACCTCTTGGCTGGAAGTCCCCTAGGGAAGTTTTATCTTCTTACTCTTCTTTGTAACATATGTTTGACAAACCCACAGTCCAACCTGTTAAAAGTTACGACTACAAATGGCGAAATTATAGCAACAATAGATATTATAGATTCTGCCTCAAGTGTTTCTATTACGCCAGAAACTATATATTTTGACAAATGTATTATGGGTAATGTTGTTTGTACTCTATCTAACTATGGTAAATTGTTGCTTGTGAAGATCGATGAGACAACGCTAGTTGACCCAGCATACAATTTTGTTAATGGTAAGTTAACAATTCAGGCTGCAACGCTATTAAACATTGCGGTCGGAACACATACGCTTACGTTAGTAACGGAGAAGGGAGTACTTGCTTCCTCCATTGTAGTAAGTGAATCTGTGCCAACCGAGGAGGAGGCTCCTCACCGTAGTGATGACGGAAATGAAAATAGGGGCGGAGGTGGCGGATGCAATACAGGAGTTGGAGTACTTGTCCTGCTATTTGTGCTACCGTTGTTTTGCAGAAAGAAAAAGTAATTAAATTCGTAAACGAGCAGAATATTGAGCTCAAAGCAACTGTTTCAAGACAGGATGCCGAAATTCAGACACTTAAGAGCGAAAAGGCTGCGCAGGATGAGAAAATCAAACTGCTTGAAGCAGGGCTTGAGGAAATCAAAAAACTTCTGAAGAAATAGGTCTCGCAGAAAATCAAAATCAGCGGAACAAAACACAGACAGCGGCTTTTGCCGCTGTCTGTGTACCTTTGAGAAGATGTGTTTGTCAAGGGGGAGCAATGTCATCTGTTCTCGTCTTCTGTGACTATAAGTATAAGGATTTTTGAATTTCGCGCGTCTGTAGTTTTGCTGATTTGTTTTAAGTATTTTTACGGAGTTTTGCAGAAATCAGTCGTCTGTCGTCAGTCGTCAGCAGCACTTGGCAGAAATCTAAAAACACCGCAGAAAATGCGGTGTTTATGATGAATAATCTCCGCAAAATGTGCGGAGATTTCATCGTTTGCTGTTTTTTGATTACCGTGTACGGCTTAATGCTGAAATTTACACGTCTTCTGCGTGGCTGGCAAAGCGCATGCCGTTTGTGTCGCGGATTTTTTTGTGTGCTTCATCGCCGTGTTCATGCTTCGGTTTCCAGTGTTTGACTTCGTTTGGCGCAGTGTAAAGCTGCGCTGGTTTCATTATTGACATTCCGAGTTCTTTGTTTATCGCGTCTGCCGCTTTTTCTGCCGCGGCGCGTTTCTCGTCTTTTTCTTCAAACAGCAGCTGCTGTCCACATTCTGCCTGACTGCAGAGGTATGGTATTTCTATGCCGGCTTTTGTGTAGGGTGTGTCCTGACGGTATATGTCGTCAAGCAGCTTTTGTGCAGCAGACATAAGCGAGGCATCGAGGCTCTGCGGCGTGTCAAAGGTGACTTCCGCGCTTTGATATTCTCTCTGTTCGTAGCTGCCGCTTCGTACGTAAACGCGCATTTTTTTCGCGCCTGAATTCGCGGCGCGAAGCTGGCGGGCGGCGGCTACGGCGAAGTTCTGTACAGCGTCAAGCAGTTCGCCGTAGTCTGTGATTTTTTCGCCGAAGCTGCGGGAAACCTGTATGGATTTCGGTGTGTCGTGTTTGTTCCTTGTTTTGTGTTCCGCGGCTTTGCCTTGCAGCGCCCAGATTGTGGTAAGCATCGGTGTGCCAAATTTTGCCTTTGCGGAGGCTTCGTCAAAGGCGGTAAGGCTGTTTATGCCGGTTATGCCGGCTGCTTCAAGTTTTTTGATGTTTTGTCTTCCTATTCCCCATACATCGCCGAGGGTGAACTGTGACATAAATTCCGCGCTGCCGTAGCGGCTTTTGTTAAACCAGAAAATGCCGCCTGTTTCTGTATGCTTTTTTGCATATTCGGCAGCAAGTTTGGCAAGGGTTTTGTTTGGCGCTATGCCTATGGAGACGGGAATTTTACAGCGTTTCAGCACGTCCGCGCGAATTTTCGCGCAGTAGGTGACAGGGTCTGTGACGGCAAGTATCGCAAGGTTGAGGAATGCCTCGTCAACGGAGTACTGCTCAAGATTGTCGGTGTATTCTGAAAGCACGGACATAACTTTGCGCGAAATTTCCTGATAGAGCGGCATATTGCCGCTGCATATTTGCACGTTATAGGCTTTGAAGAAGTTTTTGAACTTGAAATAGGGCGCGCCCATCGGTATTTTCAGTGCTTTTGCCTCGTTGGAGCGCGACACGACGCAGCCGTCGTTTGAGGACAGCACAACAACGGGCAAGCCTTCAAGCGCGGGATTTACCGTGCGTTCGCAGGATACGAAGAAATTGTTGCAGTCGCACAGACCGACTTTGCGGTCATGCAGCGGGTTGGTTATGTTCAATCAAAGACCTCCAAAACGGTCAGCCTGACAGTCGCCGCGCGTCTTCAGCCGTATGGTTGTTTCACTCGCTTAGCTGTTGAAGATGCTTGGTGCGGTGCGGCTTTTCTATACTCTGCACCCTACACGCTGCGTGCTGATTACTTAACGGTTATTCTTCCCTCAGGCTGTTTATATCTGTCGGGGATTTCGCTGTTCAAGCCTTCTTTTATGTAAAGTTTAAGCGCTTCGCAGTCGGTCAGTGCAGGGCATGGCAGTTTTTTCAGTCCTTTGAGCATGGAATAGCCGTTGCCGCTTCTGTCGAGCAGATATTCTACGCTTGCAAGGCTGTATTTTTTGTTTTCGTCAATTTTTTCTGTCTTTCTGCCGTTTTTGTCAATGAGCCATACATCGCTTACGCGCCGTCTGCCGTCAATTTTTACAAAGATGTTGTTTTCGTCTGCAATGATCGGCGACGGTATTGAGGTGTCAATGGCGAAGGAAAGCCCTGACACGTTCAGAAAGCCGCCGAATTCACCAACAGCTTTCCCCTCTTTTTGATAATCCTTCTGCAGCCGGCAGCAGGAGAATTCAAGCACGTCAAGCAGTGTTTTTCCGCTGATTTCTGCCGCGCGGAGCAGATTGTCGAAGGGAAATACTTTGAGCAGGCTGCCGACCGTTATTTCTCCTGCAGGGATTGAAGTGCGTATGCCGCCCCCGTTTATGAAGGCAATGTCTGTTTTCGCGGCATATTTTACCGCGTCGGCACAGAAATTGCCTATGCCTGTTTCTCTGTTTCTCGTAAGTCTTATGCCGTCTGCGGATTTGTCGGAAAGTTCAAAGGCTGTGTGTCCGGCAGTTTTTGACAGCGTTTTGCCGAGTTTTTTGCGAAGCGCGGCTATGTAATCTGCCGCGTGCGGGTCTTTTTTGTTATATTTGTTTATCAGTTCGCTGCGGATTTTCCCGTCCGGTGAGATTATTAGTTTTCCGACATTGGCAAAGCGTGCGCCGGTTGAGGTGAGAAGCACGTCTTTGTTGTCTTTGTTTCTGCATATTTCCCCCGCAAGTACATGGTGGTCATGTCCGTCGAGTACAGCGTCTATGCCGCGGCTGTTTTTAATCAGCGCGCGGGAGGTTACGCGGCTTTCCGTGTCGCCGAGGTGTGAAAGAAGTATCACGGTGTCAGCACCTTCGCGTCTTGCGGCGTTGACCTGTTCCTGAACTGTTTTGGCAAGACCTTCAACGGAAGCGCGTCTGCCGCCGTAAAAATTATACGCAAGTTTTCCGTTTTCTTTGAAATACTCCTGCGAAACAGAGACAAAAGTGTCCGGCGTGGTGACACCTATAAAGGCTGTTTTCCTGCCGCCTGTATCTTTAATTACATAAGGCTTAACCTTCGCAAATATGTTTCTGCCTGAACCGCTGTACGCAATGTTGCAACTGACGCACTGCGGTTTCAGCCGGTTGATAAATTCTTCAAGACGCGGCAGTCCATAGTCAAATTCATGGTTTCCGAGAGTGTAAACGTCATAGCCTGCGCGATTTACAATGTTTATGATATCCATGCCTTTTGAGAAAGTGCAGAGAACATCGCCCTGTATCATATCTCCGCTGTCAACGAGCAATACATGCTCATACTGTTCCGCAAGCTCCTGTTTCATTGCGGCAAGTCCGGCATAGCCGATATTTGTGTCAACTGCGCTGTGAATGTCGTTGGTATAGAGTATGACGATGTCTTTGCTTTTTTCGCCGCTGAAAGCTGCTGTGCAGAGAATAATAGGTATTATGAATGCCGCGGCAAAGTGTCTTATAGTTTTCATTTATACCGCCTCCGTTTTCCTGTGTTCAATTATAGCTCATAAGATAAAAAGACAGATAAAAGACAGAGAAGAAGATAAGCATAAAACATATTGACAAATGGCAATGCGTCAATATATAATGAGTTACACAATATTTTGAAAGGATTGACAGAGATGACAGGAGACAAAAGGACTGCAGAGGTATTTAAGGCCTTCTGCGATGAGAACAGGGTAAAAATTTTAAGACAACTTGCAGACGGTGAAAAATGTGCCTGTAAACTCCTTGAAGAAATGCAGATATCCCAACCGACTCTTTCCCACCATATGAAAATACTCTGTGATTCAGGCGTGGTGCGCGGACGCAAAGAAGGCAAATGGATGCATTACTCGCTGGCGCACGAAGGTTTTGAAGCAGCGCGCAAAATGCTTGATACACTTACGGGAGAATAAATATGTGGCTTTTTATACAAAATCAGCTGCTTAAAATGGACTGGCTGAACGCGCTTGCGGCGCGTCTGCTTGCCGCCTGCGGAATTGACGTAAGCGGGCGGCTGGGCGGCAGTCTGCACTTTTTTGTTTACGACAGCGTAAAAATTCTGCTGCTGCTTTGTACGCTGATTTTCGTTATCTCGCTCATACAGAGTTATTTTCCGCCGGAGCGCAGCAAGCGCATTCTCAGCCGTTTCGGCGGTTTTACCTCCTGTGTGTGCGCGGCGCTGCTTGGCACAATTACGCCTTTTTGTTCCTGTTCGTCAATTCCGATTTTCATCGGCTTTACGGCAGCAGGGCTGCCTTTGCAGGTGACCTTCTCGTTTTTGATTTCCTCGCCCATGGTTGACGTTGGTTCGCTTGTGCTGCTTGCATCTGTTTTCGGCTGGAAAATCGCGCTGCTTTACGTACTGCTTGGGCTTGTAATCGCAGTCTGCGGAGGCACGCTCATAGGACATTTGAAGCTCGAAAATGAGGTTGAGGAATACATACGCAAGGCAAAAATTTTTGAAATACCGCAGGAAACGCTGTCTTTTTCCGCCCGCACCGACTATGCGGCAGAGCAGACGCTGCTGACTGCGCGCCGTCTGCTTCCGTATATTCTGGCAGGCGTTGCGGCAGGTGCCTTTATTCACAACTGGATACCGCAAGAGTTTGTTGTCCGTCTGCTTGGAAGCAGAAATCCGTTCGGCGTGATTTTGGCAACGGTTGTCGGTATTCCTATGTACGCGGATATTTTCGGCACAATTCCGATTGCGGAAGCCCTGCTTGCCAAAGGGGCGCTGCTCGGAGTGGTGCTTTCTTTCATGATGGCTGTTACCACTCTGTCCCTGCCGTCGCTCGTGATGCTGCGCAAGGCTGTGAAACCAAAGCTTCTTGCTGTGTTTATCGCAATCTGCACTTTGGGGATAATTCTTGCAGGGTATCTGTTTAACGCTGTTCAAAGAATTCTTTTATAGGAGATGATGAGATGAAAAAAACGTGTTGTACTGTTTGTGCCGTAATTTTAGCGCTGTTTATGCCGGTGTGTTTCTGCAGAAACGTTTTTGCCGCGGAAACGCCTGAGGCTGATTTTACGCTTGAAACAAAGGAAGCGCTTAATTTCGGGCAGCTTGCAAAATATAAACTGCCGGTTATTGCCGACTATGGTTCCGAAGGCTGCGGGCCATGCAGAAAAATGTGGCCGGCGCTGAAAAAAGTAAACGAAAAATACAAGGGCAAAGCGTTCATAAAATTTGCCGAGGTGTGGAAAAATCCGAAAACTGCCGGCGATATGCCGCTTCAGGTTATCCCGACGCAGTTTTTCTTCACTGCGGAAGGCAGACCGTATGTGCCGTCGGACAAAATGGCAAAACGGCTGAAATTCATACAGTACAAGGACAAATCGGGAAAGCACGCGCTTACGGCACATCAGGGCGGACTTACGGAAGCTGACTTTGACGAAATTCTCAAAGAGCTTGGCGTGAAATAATGGAAGCACTGCTTGAACGTTTGGCAGAAGCGGCTGTACAGAGCGTGTGGTTTGCGCCGCTGCTTGTGTTACTGGCAGGGATGCTTGCCTCGCTTATGCCGTGCTCTCTGCCTACTGTTCCTCTTGTAATTGCCTACGTCGGAGGCTCTGCGGAAAAAGACGGAAAAAAAGCGTTTTTCTATTCGCTTGCGTTTGCGGCGGGAAGCGCGGTTTCATTTGTCTGCCTGGCTTTGATTGCCGTAACCGCCGGACGCCTGCTTGGCATTTATTCGCGCGCGTGGCTGATATTTCTTGCCTGTCTGATGTTTGCGATGGCATTTCAAGTCTGGGAAATCGTTAATTTTATTCCGTCGTCGAACCTGCTTTCGAAAAACAGCTTTACAGGCTTTGCGGGAGCTTTTGCGGCAGGATTGCTTGCCGGAATATTTTCTTCTCCCTGCTCAACGCCTGTGCTGATAGCGCTTTTGTCCGTAATTGCCGCGAAGGAAAGCATAGTCAGGGGCACTGCGCTTATGCTGTGTTATTCGCTGGGGCATGGTTTTCTGGCGGTTGTTGCGGGAAGTTCCGTCGGCTTTGTGCAGAAGCTGAGTGAAAGCAGGCGCTACGGAACGTTTTCCGCAGTGCTGAAATACGCAATGGGCACTGTGATACTGCTTACAGGCATTTATATGCTGTATCTTGCGTTTTAAGCCAAATAATACATACAAAGGAGAGATTAAGATGTTCGGATTCAAACTTAAGAAAAAACATGAGGAAACTTGCTGCTGCTGCGGTGAAAAGAAAGAAACAGCGCAGACAGAGTCTGCAACGATCGGCACAAAAATAGAAAACGTAAAGGTGCTCGGCACGGGAAAATGCGCCAACTGTCACGCGCTTTACAGCCATACCTGTGACGCTGTCTCAGAATTGGGGCTGCCGCTTGAAGTTGAGTATGTTACGGACATGAAACAGATTATGAGCTATGGGATTATGGGCTTTCCCGCGCTGGTTGTCAATGACAAACCCGTATCTGCCGGCAGAGTGTTAAAAAAAGACGAAATAATAAAATTATTGCGTTAAACAAGAAACAAAACTGCCCTAAACATATTTGCCGTCATTAAAAAATCCCCCTTCGCAGGGGGATTGTATTTTTAATCAGTTTGTTTCCAAGCCTTCAAGCAGATAGTCCGAAATTTCGCTGCGGTCTATTCCGAGGACGTAAACAAGCTCGTCTGAGACAAGTTTTTCAGCTGCCACGAGAATTCGTCTGTCGCAGTCCAAAAAACTTTTGCCTGCTGCGCGCTGACGGCGCTTATGGCGGGTGAGAAGCCTGACAAGTCTCACGTGATCCGCGACATCGCCGGTTTTCATCAGCTCGTCATGGCGCAGAATACGTTTTTTGGAATCCTCAATCCACTCAAGCGTGGTTTCCTTTGCCTCGGAAACAAAATTTTTGAGCCGCGTTTCATCAAAGACACGGCGAATGAGGAGATCAATATCGTCCGCATCTGCCGGAACAAAGAACTTTGTTGGTTTGTTGATGTACACGGGCTGCAGCTGATAATATGTTTTTTCCGTATCGAAGAAGTTGCGTTCTTCTATTGCTGCAACCTTACAAATTCCGTAACGGCGGTACAATACTGTTTCGCCGGTTTTAAAGTTAATTTTAACCTTGTCTTCCATAACTCCACCCTGAATACCGTTTCCCTGACAGACTTACGACGCTGATAAACAGTGTCGATACTGATATATTAACGCAACATAGTAAATTTTTCAAACAGAAATTTTCGAAATTGCTGAAAAATCTGTATAATGGTTGAAATTGCTCGTGAGAATTGGACTATAATACAAAATACAGCCATACATAAAATTCGCAAAGGAGATTGCAAGCATGGCGTTTTGGCGCAGTGAGCCTATTCCGGACGGCTGGCTTTTCTCAAAGCATGACATAATGAATTTGATGATACCGCTCATTCTTGAGCAGCTGCTTGTCATTACTGTCGGTATGCTTGACTCCATTATGGTCTCCTACGCGGGAGAATCTGCCGTATCGGGAGTGTCTCTCGTTGACAGCGTTATGATACTTATTCAGCAGCTGTTTGCGGCGCTGGCGGCAGGAGGAGCTGTTGTTGCCGGTCAGTATCTCGGCATGCAGAACAGAGAAAAAGCGTGCCGTTCCGTAAACCAGCTGCTTATTTTCTGTCTTGCGGCAGGTTTTGTCGTCACTGCCGTACTCTATGCCATTCGCGGTTTTCTGCTCAGCCGCGTTTTTGGCGCAATTACCCCGGAAGTTCACTCCGCCGCTGACGTGTATCTGCTGATTACATCAGCGTCTGTGCCGTTTTTGGCATGCTTTCTTGCGGCATTTGCCGTTTTTCGCGCACAGGGTGACTCAAAATTGTCTCTTAGGGTTTCCATAGTTATAAATCTCATTAACCTCACAGGCAACGCGATACTCGTTTACGGCTTCAAAATGGGTACTGCCGGAGTTGCAATTCCCACCCTGCTTTCGCGTATGGCAGGGGCATTCCTGAGCTGCCGTTATCTAATGAATCAAAAAAGAACGCTGCATATTCAGCTGCCTTTTCATTTAGTCATAGAACGCAAAATGCTGTACAATATTCTCTACATAGGAGTTCCGAACGGCTTTGAGAGCTTTATGTTCAATTTCGGGAAAATCATTCTGCTCTCGCTTGTGGCAGAATTTGGCACTGCCTCTATTGCCGCGAACGCAATAGGCAACAGTCTTGGGCTTTATCAGGTGCTTCCGGGACTTGCGATAAGTTTTGGCGTAGTTACAGTGGTTTCCCGCTGTATTGGGGCAAATGACATTAAGCAGGCGCGTTTTTACACAAAATATCTGCTGAGAATGAGCCGGAATTACTGTGGCACAGCAACGCTTATCGTCTGTGCGCTTTGTGTGCCGGTGCTTAAAATCTACAACGTTTCACCCGAAGCCGAGCGTCTTGCGCTGATAATTGTCATGATACATGCCGCCGGAATATTCTTCATGTATTCGGGGGCTTTTGTTCTGCCGAGCGCGCTTCGCGCGGCAAATGACGTCCGTTTCTGTTTTATCATTTCTTCGATTACAATGTGGACTTGCAGGGTAGGCGGCAGTTTCATTCTTGCGCGCTGGTGCGGATTGGGCGTAATAGGCGTCTGGGCAGCAATGCAGCTTGACTGGGCAGGCCGCGCGATATGCTACACGCACCGTTTTTTGACAGACAAATGGCACACGGCAAGACTGTCGTAACAGAAACATAAACATATATACGGGGAGTGATATGTATGAAAAAAATACTTATAGCACCGCCGCTTAAAGGCGAAAGACTGGAGCTTTTCGCACAGCGCGTAAAAGAAAAAAGCGCAGATTTCGACTGCGAATTTATGCTGAACACGCAAGACGGAGTTCTTGAAGAACAAGTTGCGCAGGCAGACGCTGTTATAGGGGCAATATCTCCGAAAAAACTTGCATACGCGAAAAACCTTGAACTGCTTCAGCTTACCTCAGCAGGCGCGGATTTGTACGTCAAACCCGGAGTAATAGGCGAAAACGTAAAACTCTGCAACTGCGCGGGAGCCTACGGCACAACTGTTGCAGAATGGATGCTTGCGGCGACCTTTGCGATAATCCGCCATTTTGACGGTTATCTGGCAAATCAGCGCGCGCGGGAATGGAAACAGCTCGGAAAAATAATTTCAATCGAAGGCTCGACAATTCTCGTGCTTGGAGTTGGTGACATAGGCAGCCGCTATGCAAAGGCTGTGAAAGCCATGGGCGCGCACGTAATCGGACTTCGCAGAACAGACAAAGAAAAGCCGGAATATCTTGACGAGCAGTACACAATAGACAGCCTTCCGGAGCTTATATGCCGCGCAGACATAGTCGCAATGGTGCTTCCGGGCGGAAAAGATACGGAACACATTATTGACGCAGAAATGATTGAACGCTGCAAACAGGGTGTTTATTTTGTCAACGCAGGGCGCGGCAATGCAATTGACCCTCAGGCGCTCAAACAGGGGCTTAAAAGCGGCAGAATAGGCGGTGTCGCGTTAGACGTCACAGAGCCTGAGCCTTTGCCGAAAGACGATGAACTCTGGACAATGCCGAACGTGATAATCACGCCGCACATCGCCGGCTGGTTCTTCCTTGAAAAAACCTTCGACAACGTGGCTGAAATCTCTGCGAACAACATTGCTCACTGGCTCAAAGGCGAGCCGCTCGAACACGTTGTCAACAGAAAGGCAGGGTATTAGGCTAAGCCATGATACGTTTCAACAATGACTACAATCTTCTTGCGCATGAAAAAGTGCTTGAAGCGCTTGAAGCAACAAAAAACGAAAGTTTTGCCGGCTACGGCACAGACATTTGGTGTGAAAAAGGCGCGCAGATTGTCCGAAAAGCCGTCGGTGACGAAAACGCGGCAGTATTTTTCATACCAGGCGCAACACAGGTCAATTTCATAGTTGCCAAAGCTGCGTTGAGCCCTATACAGAGCATTATCTGCGCAGACACGGGACACATATACTGCCACGAAGCCGCGTCAATCGAAACAGTCGGGCATAAAATGCTCCCGCTGGCAAACAGCGACGGCAAAATCACGGCCGCGCAGATACAGGCGGAAGCGGCAAAATATTTTGACAACGGAGAAGACGAATTTCTCACAGAGCCGCACCTTGTTTACATCTCCTTTGCCACAGAACAGGGTACAATATACACAAAAAAGGAACTGACAGACATTTCGGCGGTGTGCAGAAAATATGGCATGCTGCTTTATGTTGACGGCGCGCGAATGGGCTATGGGCTTGGCGCAAAAGACAACGACCTCACCCTGAACGATTTTGCGAAACTGACAGACGCTTTTTTCATCGGCGGTACAAAATGCGGCGCAATGTTCGGCGAAGCGCTTGTAATCACCAACAAACAGCTTCAGCGCAAATTCAGAAGCTACATGAAACAGAGCGGCGCTGTATTTGCAAAAGGCTGGACAATGGGACTGCAGTTCTGCGCGCTGCTTGAAAACGGACTATATTTTGAAATAACAAAACGTGCAGACGAATATGCGATGCGCATAAAAGACGCATTCAAACGCAAAGGCTGTGTACTCATACCGGACAACAGCACAAATCAGCAGTTTGTTGTCCTGACCGACGAACAGAAAGCAAAACTCGCAAAAGATTTTGTGTTTGAAGAATGCGGCAGCTGCGTACGCTTCTGCACAAGCTGGGGAACAAAGGAAGAGGAAGTAACCGCGCTTGTAAAAGCGATAGAGAAACTTTAAGAAACAAGAATACAGGCACTCGGCGGCTCAGTAACTCAGGAAAATAATTCTAAAGCGCCAGAGCGCCAAAAATCCAAACACCGGAGGTGTGACAAAATGAGAGAACTTATAACAGAACTTATCAACGCGCCGAGCTGCTGCGCGGAACTCAGAGAACTTGCCGAAAAATGGCTTGCTGACGAAGGCACTGAACGCGAAGCCGGCACCACGGAAAAACTGATTACCGAACTCAAAGAAGACGTACTTCCGATTGACGAAGTAATAGCCTTCTTTGCCTCACCGCAGGCAGCGGAAATCTTTGAAGCAGAACAGCTCAAAGCATATCAGAAACACATGGCGGAAATCAAAGCAGAAGGCGCAAAATACTGCGACTGCCCGGCATGCGCCGCAGGATACAAAATCCTTGAAAAGCTCGGAGCACTTTAGATTTGGCAAAAAGCGCCAAAACACTGTTTCTTGAAAATAC
>JAZRZG010000100.1:0-26180 GCA_045601305.1 Synergistaceae bacterium | reverse complement strand
TGACGTCATCCGCGCCGTAGCAGCGTATTTTTGAGCGTTCGCCGTCAGAGAATTTAATCTCTTTCGTAATTGCGAGTTCACCGGTGAAATAATCATATTTTGTTTCAACATAGGTAAAGCCGTTGATTCTTGAAATGATGTATGCTGCGTCTTTGCCGAGACCGTTAAGAATAACGCGCAACGGCTCTTTACGGACTTTGTCGGCAGAACGCGCTATACCGATTGCGCCTTCCGCAGCCGCGAAAGATTCATGCCCTGCGAGGAAACAGAAGCATTTGGTTTCTTCAGTCAGAAGCATTGCGGCAAGATTTCCGTGACCGAGACCGACCTTGCGCCTGTCTGCAACAGAGCCCGGGACACAGAAAGCCTGAAGACCTTCACCGATTTTCTGTGCCGCTTCCGCCGCTGACTTTACCCCGGCTTTGATTGCGTGCGCCGCGCCGATTGTGTATGCCCAGACAGCGTTTTCAAAAGCGATTCTCTGTACGCCGCGGACGATTGCTTCGACATCTGCACCCTTTGAGAGACAGAGGTCGCGCGCCTCTTCGAGGCTGTTTATTCCGTCTGCTTTGAGAAACGGTTCAATCTGTTTAATTCTGCGTTCGTAGCCTTCAAACGTTACCATGAAAAACGCCTCCTATTCCTTGCGCGGGTCAATGTATTTGACAGCTTCGGCAAAACGACCGTAGGTGCCGACATTCTGCTGATAAGCATCGCGCGGGTCAACGCCGTTTCTGATTGCTTCCATCATTTTGCCGAGAGAAACGTATTCATAGCCGATAACTTCGCTGTTACTGTCAAGGGCAAGGCGTGTGATGTAGCCTTCAGCCATTTCAAAGTAGCGGACACCCTTTGCGTTTGTGCCGTACATTGTGCCGACCTGAGAGCGAAGTCCCTTGCCAAGGTCTTCAAGCCCGGCGCCCACCGTAAGACCGCCCTCAGAGAAGGCTGACTGTGAACGTCCGTAGGCAATCTGAAGGAAAAGTTCGCGCATTGCCGTGTTGATGGCGTCACAGACAAGGTCTGTATTGAGCGCCTCAAGCAACGTTTTGCCCGGAAGAATTTCCGCGGCCATAGCGGCTGAGTGTGTCATGCCGGAGCAGCCGAGAACTTCGACCAGAGCTTCCTGAATGATGCCTTCTTTGATGTTGAGCGTGAGTTTGCAGGCGCCCTGTTGCGGCGCACAGCGGCCTACACCATGAGTGAAACCGGAAATATCCTTAATTTCCTTTGCTTCCACCCATTTTCCCTCTTCGGGAATAGGAGCAGGACCATGCTTAGGACCTTTTGCTATCGGGCACATACACTCGACTGTTTTTGTGTACTCCATATCTAAACCTCCCTGTAAAATAAAGTAACTTATTAACGCGTATGTTATTCACGCAGCTGCTTTGCGCGGTACACAGTTCATAAAAACGTTAGAACAAAATATGAAATATGATTTAGGTTGTCCCACACATTTTTGCTGAGCGGTCAGCCGCTCTTCTGCTAATATTCCCACTCAAATTCAGGGCTGCCGGCGGCAACCAGTCTGCGCTTCATATCCTCGCAGATGTCTGCCAGAGCCTCTTTTGTTCTGCCCTCACACCGCGCGACAAGCACCGGCTGTGTGTTGGAAATACGAACAAGCCCCCAGCCGTTCTCATAAATAATTCTCACGCCGTCAACGGTGATTGCGTTCAATTTTTCAGCCAAAGCCTGTTCTTTCACGCGCTCGACAACACCGCGCTTTTTGTCATCAGGACAGTCGTAGCGCGTTTCTGCCGTTGACGGATACTGTGGAATTTTGTCCATTATACATGAAAAATTTTCATCTGTATTTGAGAGAATTCTGCAAAGACGTTCCGCCGCGTAAAAAGCGTCGTCATAGCCGAAATATTCATCCGCGAAGAACAGATGTCCCGAAACTTCGCCGGAGAAAAGCGCGTTCTGCTCCGCCATTTTTGCCTTGATAAGAGAATGTCCGGCGCACCACCAGAGCGGCTCGCCGCCGTGCCGTTCAATGTCTTCCGGCAGAGCCATCGAACTTTTGACCTCGCAGATTGCGACAGCGCCCGGATTTTTCGCAAGAATTTCGCGCCAGTAAAGAGCCATAAGCCTGTCGCCGACAATCATACCACCCCTGTCGTCAACAACACCGAGCCTGTCTGCGTCGCCGTCATAACCGAAGCCCAAGTCTGCGCCTTCGCGTTTCACGGCTTCCATCAAAGACAGCAGATTTTCACGCTTTGTCGGGTCGGGATGGTGATTTGGAAAGCTGCCGTCAGGTTCACTGAACAAATCAACAACGTCACAGCCGATTTTTCTGAAAAGTTTAGGACCGTAGTATCCACCCGTGCCGTTGCCGTAATCGCAGACAATTTTCAGTTTTCTTCCGCCAAGCTGAACCTTTTCTGCCAGCATGTCAATATATTCATCCGTAACGTCAAGAGTTGACAAAGTTCCTGGTTTGTCAGCGGCAATCATATCGCCCGCTTCAATCATTCTGCGGATATTTTGAATATCGTCACCCCAGAGAGTTGTTTTTCTGAAAGCGACCTTCAGACCGTTAAACTCCTTCGGATTGTGGCTTCCGGTAACCTGAATCCCCCCGTCTGCGCCGCAGCGGAAAAAACTCCAGTAAAATGTCGGCGTGGAAGTTATACCAAGGTCTATAACGTCAACACCTGCGGCAAGCAGCCCCTTCGCGAGAGCAGCTTTTATGCGGTTTGTGGAAAGGCGCACGTCACCTCCAAGCGTTGCCTTAGTAACGCCGTTTCGGACAAGCCACGTACCGTAAGCAAGCGCGATGAGTTCAACATTTTCATTTGTCAGTTCCTCTTCCGCAAGACCGCGTATGTCATATTCTCTGAAAATGTGAGCCGGGATTTTTGCCATAACACTACACTCCCAAAAAAGTTTGAGTTTACGAGAGAATTATACAGCCTATTTGTGAAAAACTGAACAGAAAAAATAGATAGAAAAAAGATTTTGAATGCAAGGTGCAAATAAAAACATAAAATGCTAAAATATCCTTGAACAGTAAATATTTTTCACACAGAAAGGAGCCTGCTTTATGCACGACGGGTTTATAAAAGCTGCTGCAGTATCACCCGGTCTGAAAGTTGCTGACTGCGAATACAACGCAAAAGTTCTGCATGAAACAATCAAAGCGGCGGCAGAAGCCGGAGTTTTGCTTCTTGCGCTCCCGGAACTTGCGATAACAGGCTGCAGCTGCCAAGACCTCTTTTTCCAGAAAAAACTGCAGACAGCGGCGAAAAAGGCGCTGCTGCAGCTTGCGGACAGCTGTCCGTGGCAGCTTGCGGCAGTTGTTGGACTTCCGTTTGAACATGACGGCAAACTCTACGACAGCGCGGCAGTGCTCTGCAACGGCAAAATTTTGGGCATAGTGCCGAAAACAAATCTCTCCGCACCCTTCGGCCACTGGTTTACTCCGGCGCCGAAAAACAACGGCAAAGCGCTTCTTGGTGCCGAAAAAGTGCCGTTTGGCGCAAATCTGCTGTTCAAATGCAATGCGCTGCCGGAATTTACCTTCGGCTGTGAAGTCGGCGATGATATTTTCCTCCCCTTTGCACCCTCTGAAAAACTTGCGGCAGCAGGCGCAAGCGTTATCGTGAACAGCATTGCCGATATGGAGCTTGCCACACGTTCAGAATATCGCCGCACGGCAGTCAGCGCACAGTCCGCAAAGCTTGTTGCGGGAATTCTGTTTGCAAACGCAGGCGAAGGTGAGTCCACCTCCGAAGGTGTTTACTGCGGAGAAAACTTCATAGCCGAAAACGGACAGATACTTGCCGTGTCAAAACCGTTCGGCAGCGGTTACTGCTCAACAGTGCTTGACCTGCAGAAACTCTTCGCAGAAAGACAGAAACAGACAAATTATCCAAAAACAGACAGCGGGGACTTTGATACAGTCCCTTTTGATCTTCTCCTCCGCGAAACCGGCCTGGAAAGACCGGTGTTTCAGCAGCCTTTTGTACCGGAAAAAAGAGCTGAACGCCGGCAGCGCGCGGAGGAAATACTCAATATCCAGGCACATGCGCTGAAAAAACGCATAATCAGTACGGCGGCAAAACGGCTTGTAATAGGTATTTCAGGAGGACTTGACTCCACCTTGGCGCTGCTTGTCTGCATCCGCGCGCTCGACCTTCTGAACCGCCCGCACAGCGATCTGCTTGCTTACACAATGCCATGCTTCGGCACAACAGACAGAACGAAAAACAACGCACAGAAACTGTGCGCGCTTGTTGGTGCCGAACTTCGCGAAGTTGATATCAAAAAATCAGTTCGTCAGCATTTCCGCGACCTCGGACACAACGGCAGAACGCATGACGCGGCATACGAAAACGCGCAGGCACGCGAACGCACACAGCTGCTTATGGACGCCGCAAACATGGAAAACGGCATTGTAGCAGGTACAGGAGACCTGTCCGAGCTTGCGCTCGGCTGGGCAACCTACAACGGAGACCACATGTCAATGTACTCACTTAACGCCGGACTGCCGAAAACAGCTGTCCGCGCGCTTGTCGAATATGAAGCTGAAAACAGCGAAAACGAAGAACTCAAAGCTGTGCTCAAAGACATACTGTGCACACCAGTAAGCCCGGAACTTCTTCCGGCAAAAGCAGGAAAAACCGCGCAGAAAACAGAAGAACTTGTCGGTCCGTACGAACTTCACGATTTCTTCCTCTACTGGTTTGTACGCTGTGGAAGTTCGCCGGCGAAAATCGCGAGACTTGCGAAATACGCGTTCGAAAATGACTACCCCGAAGCAGAAATACTGAAATGGCTCCGCGTATTCCTCAGCCGCTTCTTTGTGCAGCAGTTCAAACGCAGCTGTCAGCCTGACGGAGTAAAAACAGGCACAGTAAGCCTGTCGCCGCGCGGAGACTGGAAAATGCCAAGCGATGCCGAAGCGGCGCTCTGGCTTGCGGAAATGGACAAAATAGACGAAGAGTACGCAAAGCGCAAGGCAAGACCGACAACCAGCTACGAACAGTTCAAGAAAAACCGCAAAGCAAAACGTATGGCGCAAGACGGCAAAAAAGCGGAACAAACAGCAGAAAAGCCGCGCGTATCGTCAATGGATCTGTTCCTCAAACAATTTTTGGAATAGGCTTGTTAGTACACTTGCTAAACGCTCGGTATTCCCTGTACGGTAACAAATTACCACAAGTGTAGTTTGTAGGGCGCTCGTTTCACTCGCTTGCAGGTTGTAGGTGGTAGTTTTTTCTACGAAAGCGGCGAATGAATTGCCCGCCTATGCCAAACTCAGAGAGACAAACGTTTTACCGGGCAATTCCCGCGTGAGTACTTAGCGCAGCGACAGTACATTTCTACTTTCTGCTTTCTGTCTCTTTTAATCCGTTATTCTGCAGAAGCCGAAAGGCTTAGCGCAGCGTTGTTGGTCTTTTCAGTAACGGGCTTCGCCCGTAACGTCACTAGTTACTGCGCTGACGCTTCGCGTCCCGCAGTGAGACGAAGTTTTTTGTCTTCCAGCCAACGACTCTAGAACCTTTAAGGGCGCACTCAGCACTTTGGCGCTTCGCGCCGCTGTCGGCTGTTGGCTGATGCCCGTAGGGAATATCGACCGCAGGGAGAATATGAGTTGTCAGCATTAAATATTTTTCGCTGTCAGCCGTCTGCCGTCTGCTGTCAGCCGATTTTTCCAACTCCCGAATTGCGACTCCCGACTCCCGTCTTTTGACTTACTTCCCACCGCTATTCTTCCTCTCCAGCCATTCTTTCGCTCTTCCGGCGATATCGCCCTGCAGGACAACGCTGTTTGTTTCAACGTGCGCACCGCAGCCGAGCGCGTTTCTCATCTCTTTTGCCAGCGCTTCAAGGTCTGTACCGCTTTCGTTTGGGAAAATAACGAGGGTCACAACCTTGCCGCCGCGTCCTGCTGTCTGCTTCTGCAGACTGTACCGCCCAAGCTTTCCGCCGCGGACTGGATTATCGGTTTTGGGCTCTCTGTTTTTAACGCTGTTTTTCTCGCTTTCGTTATCCGCGCCTTTACCGAGCAGTGCGCCGAGTGACAGCCCGAAACCTTTCCCGTTGAGGGATATATCCTGCGGTAATTCTTTTTTCTTACCGTTCTTCCTCATGACGTGACAAAATCTCCCTTACATTTTCTGCTGAATTTGGTATTATTATAGCACAAGGGGCTGAGACTGCATTATCGCTGACACACAAAATCGAAGACCCGAATTACCGGTTGCGGTTGCAGCAACACACTGTACATTGCACCAAGCGTTTTTGAATTAGCACATAATATATTTATTTTCCAACGCTTCAGCGGACACTACAACCGGTAATTAGTAATCGGTACTTTGGTTTTACGTTGTCCCTCTGCACACGGCCTGCTAAAACGAGGTTATCAAAATGGACGGACTTGAACTGTACAGACAGAATATACGCTCTTTCGTCAAAATACTCGGTGAATACGGAGATCTGCTTGAACTGCCCTCCGGCACCATCGCCGCTTTCTCAGGCACACCTTATGCCGACGAAAACTGGGCTGTTTTCTCAACGGAAGTCACTCAGGAGGATGTTGAAACAGTTAAGGAATTTTTCGCCACCTATGACGTGCCTTTCATTGTGCCGCATAATCCGGGCACAGGCAGGGTGTTTCTGAAGACACTAGAAAACAACGGTCTTACTGTGCAGAAGCATTATACGGCAATGCAGGTTTATAACCCGCGCGAACGAAAGCTGAAGCAGATGCCTGCTCCGCTGCCGGCGCCCGGGGAAGCGAAAAAGGAGCCGGAAAAGGAAGATACATACGGCGACGTTGTCAAGGTTGAAACAGAACGTCAGTTCTTTGAGTGGTGCGAAGCCGTGTGGCGCGGTTTCTCCTCAGAGGGCGTGCTGACGCAGGGCTATTATGACATGCTGCGCTGCCTGTTCCACAGAGAAGAAAACAGCTTCTATGCTCTCACGATAGGTGTTGAAATCATTGGCACGGCAATGCTTCACAAAACTATGGCAGGTTTTGGACTCTACTATTTCTCGATAGTTCCGGAGCAGCGCGGACAGGGCAACGCAAGGCGGCTGATTGAGGGGATAATCAAGCACACAGACTGCGCGAAAATGCAGAAACTGGTGCTGCTTGCTACGGAAGAGGGCAGAGGCTTCTACGAAGCCTGCGATTTTGAGCTGATAAATGAAATTCCGGTGCGTATGCTTGCCGAAACGACGGAAACCGGCGGGGACACAGAAGAATAATGGACGAAAAACTTGAGAAGCTGTGGCGCGATGCCGCAATGAAATATCCGGTCTGCATACTGAACGGTGTCACAAAAAGCGATGTGATATTCGAAATCTCAGAGGGCGCAGATACGCCGGAAAAGCTGAAAGAACGGCTGCCGCTCTGCAAAAACAACGAATGTGCCGCTCATTCTCCGTCCAACCGCGGATGTTTGGAAAACGCGGAGGCGCTGCTTGAGATATATGCCCCCGTCTGGAAAATGATGAACGAAAACAAATGCCATTGCAGTAAAACCAAAGACCTCCGTTAGGAGGTCTTTGGTTAAGTGTCCGCAGGCGGCAGATTTCGCCTCTGCGGCACCGCCTTTGTACAGAACCGCGGTGATATACAAGGGGGTATGAATAACAGGAGCAAACTTTTCTAACCTGTGTTTCATACTAATGACTAACAGATGACTGTAGGGAATATAGAGCGTTTAGCGAGAGTACCAACGAAAAGAACGCACTTCGGAAAAGAGAAAGGTGCTAACGGCTAACGACCAACGACTAACGACAAGAACGCACTTCGCACTTTGGCGCTCCGCGCCGCTGACGGCTGTTGGCTGATGACCGTAGGGAATATCGACCGCAGGGAGAATATGAACTGTTAGCATTAATTATTTTTCGCTGTCAGCAGATTTTTTCCGACTCCCGAATTGCGGGTTTATCGTTCCATACTCCCGACTCCCGCCTTTTGTACCAACGACTAACGACCAACGACTAACGACTTTCATACTAACAACTTTAGTATCTTCCCGGGTCTTGCAGCATAGGATATTCTGTCTGTCCGCTTAGTCCGGTGTAAGGCTCACTCTCTGTCTGCGGCGGAGTTTCGTTCACCGGCGCGTAAAACTGTCCGTTTATCATAACGCCTCCGGGCACTTTTTCCGCAAGTTCCACGCTTCTTTCCGGCCTAACCGGCGTTGGCGGAATTTTTGAATATTCTGCGGGGATTTGCCTGTATTCACCCGGATCCTGCCTGTATTCTCCGGGGTCTTGCCGACGTTCGTCGCGTGACGAATTTGCGATTGCAGTTACGATCAACCCTGCTCCTATGCCTATTGCCGCGGCCCCCCAGCCTGTGTTATACCATGCCGGTCCGCTGCAGTGATGTATGTGATGATGCGGTCGGGCAAACGCAGCTGTGGAAAAGCACATTACGACAACCATTGTGAGTGCGATACATTTCAAAATTTTTCCTGTTTTCATAACTTGGCACCACCGTTATTTGTTGTGATATTTGTTGCAGTAGCAGTGTTCTGTGCAGCGGCAGGGTGTCGGATTGTCTTTGTCGAGGCAGCGGCAGTCCTCAGCGCATACATTGTAGTAATAGAAATTGTCGCTGTTTGACGGAGCAGACGAATTCGCAAGCACGCTTCCGAGCACTACGCCCGTCGTGAAGCTTGCCGCCGGAAAGCCCCAGTACCAGTCATCCCAGTAATATACGTGCCACGGTGAATACCGGCCCCACGGTCTGTAGTAGTGATACACGTGGCACGGTCTGTAATATCTGTGGCAGTGATAGTGAATCGCGCCGTGCGGTCTGCCGTAACTGCGATAGTGATAATATGTGCCGCTCCGCGGGTATCTGCGGCTGTGGTCATGGTAGTGATAATGCGTACTGTTGTGCGGCCGTTTAATCGGAGCCGGTCTCGCAAAGCTGTCCGCTCTGTGCGATCTGCCGCTTACGCCGTGTCTAAAGGCGCTGCTTCCTGCTCCGCGCGAGATGGCGCGAACGTGTGAACCATCGTGTCCTCCGTGTGAGGATATTCCTGCGGCATGACCGCCTCCTGTGCTTCGGCTGAATCTGTGACCGCCGCTGCGGTTAAAGGAATGACCGCCGCCGTGTCCGCCGTGGGCGGCAAATGCCGCGCCGGACAGCGACAGGGTCACTATTGCCGCCAGGCAGATTAACATGAGTTTCTTTCTGTTCATTGTCTTTTTCTCCTTTTACCAACCGTCATTCTGCGGAAGTCCGTCAGGGCTTAGCGCAGAATCCAGCGTCGTTTTTCTTTTCAGTAACGAGCGAAGCCCGTAACGTTACTGCGCTGACGCTTTGCGTCCCGCAGTAAGACGAGTATTTTTATTTCGTCATTCTGCGAACGGCAAAGCCGCAGTGCAGAATTCAGTATCTCTCCAGCAGTCATACCGCAGCTTCTGTGCGGTATGACTGTGTCTTTGCCCTGCAGGGACTTGACTGTTGTGTTAATCACAGGTTGTGCTGCCTGACGAAATTACAGCTCCCAAAACCAACCCTATAAGTCCTGCTGCTATGGCTGTACCTGTGTTGTCTGAGTCATGGCATCTGTCGTCGTAATGGTGTATCACCCGCGGTGTGTCATGAACAACAACTGTTTTGTTGCGAACAATCGGTACTGTTTTGTGAACTACCTTTGTGACTGCCGGTTGTACAACAACCTTGCGATTGTTATGCATCGTATTGTGTGTGCGTGAAAACTGACGTTCGATTTTGTGTCCGGCATTTCTGCTACGGCTGTTCACTTTTCCGCGCGACGGCGCGGCAAATGCGCATCCTGAAAGTGAAAATACTACTGCCATTGTGAGTGCCGTTGTTCTAAGCGTTTTTTTCATCAACATGGTCATCTTTACCGCCTCCGTTTTCGTTTGTTTCCCTGTTGGTGTGATTACAGTATATTCTGCGTATGTGGGAAAATTATGTAGAAAATGTGGGAATTTTGTGGAGATTTGTGTTTACGGCAAGGGCAAGATAACGAATGTTTTTATCGTACAGCGTACAGCAAAATGACATCAAAAAAGTCCGGCTTTTGCCGGACTTCAGTATATTTTGCCGTATTACTGAGCTTTTTTGACCAGCTTGTTAAGCGCGTTGACAACCGGTTTGATACGTTTGTCTGTTGCCGGTTTTGAGAGCGCTGCCTGTGCTGAGAGCGGTTTGCCCCAATATGCCTTGCTTGCGTCTCTGTTCTGATTGAGCTGGCTGCCCTCGACGGAAAGTCCGGCAAAAAGCCCTTTAGACATTGAATAACTGTAGATTGCAGCAGCTGCGCGGCCGTCTGTTGAAGCCTTGGCTGCTCTGCCGACAGGTCCCGCCGCAACAGATATGTCTCCGCCGAGTGTAAAGCTGTTGCCTCCGGTAAAGGCGCGAAGCCCTGCTTCGTTTGTGATAACAAGCACAAGAGCCGTTTCGCTTGCGCCTATCTGAAGCCCGAAACTTGCGCCTGCTATACCCATAAACGCCGGACCTGTCCATTTGCCGTTTTTGCCTTTGACAAGCACAATTCCCTGACCGCCCATGCCGCCGACTATGAACCCTGCCTTGCCTACGCGCGGGAAAATCGCGACTCCGCGGCCTGACGCTATAACGTCGCCAAGGCTGCCCGCGTCATTCTGCTCTGCCATCTCGTTGAGGACCTCTGCTGCCATGTTTATGCGCTTCATGTGCGCCGGTGTACCGGCTGCAAACGCAGTACCCGCCGTGCAGAACAATATTGCGAAAATCGTGACCAGCACCGTTGTTTTTAACGTCGTTTTCATACTAACCCCTCCTGTTATGTTATATATTTTATACCACATATTTGCGGTTTGCGCCAAAAAAGAATTATAATATTAAGGTAAAATTCCTTCCAAAGGCGGTATCCTCATGGTTGACAAAATCTTTGCGCCGTGGCGCAGCGAGTATATTCTTTCCGGCGGCAAAAAAACTGACGGCTGTATATTCTGCGACTATCCGAAACAGGACAAAGACGAAGAAAATCTCATTATTTACCGCGGAAAACTCTGCTTTGTGATTATGAACAGATATCCGTACAACGCCGGTCATCTGATGGTAATACCATACCGTCATCTTCACAATTTCGCGGAACTTACGGCAGATGAACTGACAGAGCTTATGCTGCTTGTACAAAAAGCTGTTGAGACTCTCACAAGGGTTATGCGCCCTGACGGTTTCAACATCGGAATGAACATCGGCAGAGTCGCAGGCGCCGGTATTGACCAGCATCTGCACATGCACGTTGTGCCGCGCTGGAACGGCGACACAAACTTTATGCCTGTCGTCGGCGACACGCGCGTAATTTCAGAAGCGCTTGAGTCGGCGCGAAAGAGACTTACGGCGGAATGGAATTAGAAAGCGTTTGTTTCAGGGCTCCGTCAAAAGAGACGGACGTTGAAATAACAGTCAAACGTTCGCGCTTCATCGGCTCCGTGCGAACAGCGCTGACAGCTGAGGAAGCTCAGGAAAAAATGAAGGAAATCAGCGCGAAATACCCCAAGGCAACGCACTACTGCTGGGCTTACCGAATTGGCGCCGAAAATACGCTTGAACACTGCTCGGACGCCGGAGAACCTTCCGGTACGGCAGGCAGACCTATTTTGGGCGCGCTGAAACGCTGTGAACTGGACAACACTCTGCTTGTCGTCACGCGTTATTTTGGCGGCACAAAGCTCGGTGTGAGAGGTCTTATAGAGGCCTACGGCGAGGCGGCACAGCTGGCGGCAGAAGCCTGTGAAGCACGTGAAATGGAGTTTTGTCTGCCGCTTCGGCTTGTCTGCGGCTATGACTGTTCCAAAACACTGCTGACAACGCTTGATAAATACGGCTTCGGCGATACGGAACGGACTGTGAATTTCGGTGAAGCCGTTGAAGCAGCGCTTGACGTGCCATTCGCGAAAGTCAGAGAGCTTGAGCTGCCGCTTTGCGAAATGAAAGAGCGCGGTCTGCTTGCGCTGCTTGAATGGGGCAGCGGCAAGGTTGTACGCGAACGGAGGGAATATAGATTGTAGGTTGTTACGTTCGTTTCACTCTCTCAGCCGGCAATCGTTGGGTTTATTTCGCTCGTACCTTGCTTGAGTTGTGAGCCGAAATATTTTATGCTGAAGGACGTTAGTCCGGATAACCGTTGGGCATACCGATGTTATTGGAAGATAACTCGCGCGTATCAGCGCGAACTCGTTTTTCTGCATGCTGCATGCTAACACATTTTCAAGGGGGAGAAAGATATGTCACAAAATCACGACTGGGTTGCGTTTGTCAGAGAATTTCAGGAAAAATTCGAAAAACCGAAAGAGAATATGGCAGAGCTCATCCGTCACCGTATGATGCTGATCGAAGAAGAGTTCAAAGAGCTGAAAGAAGCCGCGGAAGCAGTCGCAAAAATGTATTCGGACGGCATCACAAATTCAGACGAATTCAAGGCGCAGAATCTTGAGATAATCGATGCTCTCGGCGACCTGTGCGTTGTCGAAATCGGAATGGCAAATCTGCTCGGCATGGACATCAACGAAGCCATGCACCGCATCTACGAAAGCAACATGAGCAAACTCGGCGAAGACGGTAAGCCTGTGTACTACGCAAGCGGCAAGGTTGCCAAGGGTCCGAACTACTTCAAGCCGAAACTTGACGACCTCGTTGACCATGCCAAAGGCAGAGAATTTGCGGACAAACTGCGGACAAACAAGCAATAAACGCCTGTCACAAGCGTAAAAAACTCCGGCAGTTGCCGGAGTTTTTCTTGTTTCCCCTTATTGCCGCGCTTAGCAGACAGGAACAGTCCAGCCGAATTTATCTTCGATTTTGCCCCACTGAATGCCTGTGAGCGTATCGTAAAGATGCTGTGCCGTCGGGCCTGTTTTGAAGTCGTTGATGATAAATTTTTCGTCTCCGAGGTCAAGCTCGCCGATAGGACCTACAACAGCAGCCGTGCCGCAGCAGAAACATTCTTCAAGTTTGCCTGCGCGCGCCGCTTCGCGGATTTCGTCAACGCTGATGAGCCGTTCTTCGCACGGAATCCCTTCGCTTCTCATGATTTCGAGAATTGACATTCTTGTGATACCGGGGAGAATTGAGCCAGTGAGCATCGGTGTGATTACTTTGCCGTCAATCTTGAACATAACGTTCATGCCGCCGCCTTCTTCGATGTACTTCTTTTCGATGGCATCAAGCCAAAGCACCTGAGCAAAACCTTTCTGCGCCGCCTGTTCTCCGGCGCGGAGCGAGCAGGCGTAGTTGCCGCCGCATTTTGTGTAGCCTGTACCGCCGCGCACTGCGCGAACGTCTTCCGGTTCAATCATCATACGGACAGGGTTGACACCTTCTTTGAAGTAGCTGCCGACAGGGCTCGTGATGATTGTGAAAATGCAGTCTTTCGGTGTTTTTACGCCAAGATGTACATCGTTGGCGAATTCGATCGGGCGGATGTACAGCGACGTGCCAAAGCCGTCGGGCACCCATGCCTGATCAAGCGTAATTATTTCCTTCAGCGCCTCCATAAACAAATCCGCGTCCATCTGCGGGAGGCAGAGACGTTCTGCGGAACGTTGCATACGTTTAATGTTCTCCATCGGGCGGAAGAGCTGAATTTTGCCCTCTGCCGTGCGGTACGCTTTCATGCCTTCAAAAATCTCCGGCGCATAGTTGAGCACCTGTGATGCCGGTGAAATCGAGAACGGTCCGAACGGTACTATGCGTGCGTCATACCAGCCTTTTTCGGGCGAGTAGTCACAGATGTACATGTGGTCTGCAAATACTGTTCCAAAACCGATTTCACCAATGTTTTCCGGACATTTGCCCGGATTTTGTACCTTTGTGAAACTGATTGCCATAAGAAATCCCCTCCGTTGTCTGTATATGGAAAATCTACATTTCTTACCTGAGGGAATTATAGTACAGCAGCAGGCACTAAGCAAGGCATGTTTTAGAATATATCCGCGTCACCCGCTTAATTGTCCGCTGCCCTGCACCTCAAGGCAGCAAACTTCCGGCTGACTTTTTTTCTGCGTGCCGCGCCACGTCTGCCTATTGCTCAGCACCAATTGTTACCGGCTGAAATTAACTGCGTAAATTACTTATTCCAAAACTGCTGTTTAACTATATAATAATCGGCGCAAAATACTGCAAAATCAACACCCGACAGGAGGCATCCCAAATGACAGAAAAAATTACCATAATTCTCGCAGATGACCATCCGCTCACAAGAGAAGGAATGAAAGCCTTTCTTGCCTCAGTCAAAGACTTTTCGGTTACCGGCGAATACGCAGACGGCGAAGCCGCATGGGAAGGCATACAGCAGCTGCAGCCGGACGTTGCGCTGCTTGACATCCGTATGCCGAAACTTGACGGCGTCAGCCTCGCCAGAAAAATACAGGAAGCAAAACTCGGCGTAAAGACACTCATGCTTACGTCTTACGACGCACAGCAGTACGTGATTGCCTCACTTCGCTCCGGCGCGCGCGGCTACGTGCTCAAAACAATAGCGCCCGACGCGCTTGCACACGCAATCCGCACGGTTGCCAAAGGCGGCGTGTACCTTGACAGCGAAGTTTCTGCTGCCGTCAACAACGACAACTTCCCGCCCGATTCTGTCTCCTCACGCGAACGCGAAGTGCTCAAACTCGCGGCACAAGGACTTTCCGGCAAAGAAATCGCCGACAGGCTCTACATCAGCGAACGCACAGTACAGACACATCTTGCGTCGATATATGACAAGCTCGGCGCCAAAAACAAAACAGAAGCTATGCTCCTTGCCATCAAATACGGCATGGTGACGCTTGACGAACTGATTGCCGAAGAAAAGTAATGAAATTCTCTTACATTCCGACAATAAAAGACCGGATTCTCTTACGGAAAATCATCGGCGTTGCCGTTCCGCTGATTATTGCTCTCGGGCTTGTATGGTACACCTTCCGGTACTATTACAAACCGACAATGAGAACGAAATGGTTTGCCATAGGAATGTTTGTTTCAATAACGCTGCTGATTGCCCTGAGCGCCGTTCTGCTCTATAAACTCTGGAAATGGTCATGGACGGAAAACTCAAATCTCAACAGGCTCTACCTCAATGACATCATCAAAACGCAGGAAGAAGTACGCGCGGGACTCGCACGGGAAATACATGACGGACCCCTGCAGGAAGTTACGGCTCTCATTCAGCGTCTGCGCTTAATTTCGCTCGCAAACAGCCAAGAGGAGGCGCTGCAGCGGCTCAAAGAAGCGGAATCTGTTTCTATGGCAGCAGTACACGAACTTCGCGAAGTCTGCAACAACCTCACCCCACCCTGGCTTGAACTGGGGCTTCACCAGTCGCTGATTGAACTTGCAGAACGCCGTTCAAGACTGTACGGCATAAACATTCACACAACAGAACTTGAAGATGTTGAGTTGAACGAAGAGCAGATTATTTCCTTCTTCCGCGTCGCGCAGCAGGCGCTTTCAAACGCTGCACAGCATGCAGAGGCACAGAACATTCGCATCAGACTGATAAACGACACGGACGTTGTCCGCATGGAAATTGAGGACGACGGCAAGGGCTTTGACGTGCCGGACAATCTCAAAAAAGTCCGCACAACAGGACACAGAGGTCTTTCCAATATGTACGAACGAATGAGACTTATCGGCGGCAGCTGCGAAATCATTTCAGCTCCGGGATGCGGCACAAACGTCATTTGCGAAGTCAGCCGTTAGCAGCTTAACTCTTACAAATAGCGGCTTGGGTTTCCCAAGCCGTTGTTTGTTTCAGCTGTTATAGCGTGTAGATTTTTTCTGCGTCATTCTGCGGAAGTCTGCCAAAACTTAGCAAACTCCAGTGTCTCTCCAACCGTCATACCGCAGTGCTTCTGTGCGGTATTAGGTTACTTAATCGTTACGCTTTCCATTATGACTTTTTTGAGCGGTCTGTCTTGGCTGTCGGTCGCAACGTGTCCTATTTTCTCGACAATGTCCATGCCTTTGACAACGTGTCCGAAAATCGCGTGTTTTCCGTCAAGCCACGGACAGGGAACAAGCGTGATGAAGAACTGGCAGCTGCCTGTGTTCGGACCTGCGTTTGCCATTGAAAGTATGCCTTTTTCGCTGTGTCTCAGTCCTTTGCCGAATTCGTCTTTGATCGAATACCCTGCGTCACCTCTGCCTGTGCCTGTGGGGTCTCCGCCTTGTATCATAAAATTGTCGATGACGCGGTGGAAAATTATGCCGTCATAAAACTTCTTTTGGGTGAGGGTAACGAAGTTTTTGACTGTGTCAGGCGCAAGGTCATTGTAGAGTTCAATCTCAAATGTACCCATGTTTGTCTTGAATACCGCTGTCTGTCTTTTTGCTGCTTCCGCGCTTGCCGGTGCAGCAAAAACTGCGCCGAATACTACTGCAAGGATGATACAAATTGTGTACAACATTTTCATTTTGTGCCTCCTGATATAAAGATAATTACTAACTACTCTACGGCAGAGGGCCTTTCCACCATTTCGGTATGCCGAGGGTGTAGCCGATGACAAATTCATTTTTGTCGGGTCTGTAATCACGGTATATTGTATCATGACCCCTGCTCTGACCGTAAGCCAAAATTATGGAGCCGGGCAGGAAGTTTGTCGGTATGTCAAGCTGAATACCGGCTTCCCAAGCCGTGTAAAGCGTTTCGTTCCAGCCGAACGAAGTTCTGCCGCCCGTCACAAAGAATTCCGTGTTTATGCCGCCCCACCAAGACTTCATCAACACCTTTGAGGCAGACAGCTTTGCCCAGTATGCCTGTTCGCCGATAAGCGGATCGTGCGCAAGCGTCCACAACTCATTTCTTGAGCCGAGCCGCGCGTAATACGGCGGCAGAGCGTCTGTTGATTCGGCAGAGTACGCTGCTGTGTGAAGACCGCCGGAGAGCGAAACCAGCCAGTTGGATTTAAGCGGCAGCTTTGCCGTGAACTCCGTGCGCGAGAAAATGCTCTCGCCGTGCGGAAACCAAAGGTCGCTCATGAGAGCAAAGCCTTTTGTGGGAACCACAGGGTCGTCAAGAGAATTTATGCCGACAGATGCCGCGATGCCGCGCAGAGTTTTATCCTTTGCGTCTATTCGCCAGCTGCCGTCTATGTCAGTCAAGGTTCCGTGCTCTTCATAATCGGTGTGTCCGAAACCATAGCCTATGCCGAGACGGATTTTGTCGCGGTTGAAATTCTTGTACAGCATTGCCTTGCCGCTGAAACGCTTGTATTTGTCAGGCTCGGAAAGCCTGACGACCGCCCCGTCGTCATACGTGTAGTTTTCCCAAAAATGACTGTTCGGGTTGTTCTCCTGAACAAGAGACGCAGTGAGACCTATCTGCCAGTTGTTTTTTGTCAGCGGAGTGAAGTAGCGCCCCATTATGCCCCAGTCTGTACCGCCGCGCAGTTCAAGGTCCGCGGTATCACCGTCAACAATCAGATTATGTCCGAGCGCCGCAACGGAAAGCCAGCGGTCACTGTTGAGATTCGAGCTGTAACCTGACAGACTGAGTTCAACCTTCGGCGGCTGCTGTATGTTAAGCTCAACACGCACAAAGTCTCTGCTGATATTCTCTATTTTCGGTTCAACAGCTTTGACCTCGCTGCGCGAAGATATTTCATTGACTGCCGTTGACACGGCTTTCATGTCAAGCGGTTTGTCAATCCAGTCCTGATAACGGCTGTTGATAGTTTTGGCAATGTTGCGCGGAACACCCGTAATTACAAGTTCCTTGACTACAAGCGGTTTTGCCTTTTCAGCGCCGTTGTGCATGGCAGCAGGAATATATTCGTGATAACTGTCAACAAGAGTTTTCAGTTCGCCGATTTTTTCCTCTGCCGCCCGAACGCCCCTGTCCATAATGCCGTCATATCCGCCGGAGTCGAGAGTGCCCAGCCCCTTGCAGTCAACCTGAATGACAAGGTCTGCCGCCTTGCAGTTTTCGATAATCTGGTCATGCATAAGAATTTCGAGCGACTGAGCCGCTATTGCCAGCATATTGTCCATCTTGCCGCTCTTGCCCTCGATTGACATCGGAGAAAGGTTTACGGCGATGACAGGATGCCCCGGAAACAGCTGCTTTGCGAGAATAACCGGAAGATTGGCTTTCAGACCGCCGTCAACAAGCATACGCCCGTCCCGCTCCCACGGCTCAAAAATTGCCGGAAGCGACATAGAAGCGCGAAGCGCCGAAGCAAGGTTGCCCGAGCGGATACATACAGACTCGCCCGACTGCAAATCAGTTGCCACCGCGGCAAACGGAATCGGGAAACGGTCAAAATCAGTTTCAGGCACACGGGACGTCAGTTCCTGAAGCAGCTGGTACAAATCCTTGGAACTCAGCAAAGCCCTCTTGCCGAGCACCTCACCCTTGCCCGTGATATTCAGATTAAAAAGCCGTTCATTGTTTTTCGGCTGAAAGTTTGTACTCTCAAAACTGAGAGACCTGTCCTTGCGCCCTGAGATGACCTCCATAAGATTCAGCTGCGGCACAGTTTCCCGCAGCTCCTGCGGAGTCCAGCCCGTTGAGTAAAGACCGCCCATAATTGCCCCCATGGAAGTACCCACAACAGCGGCAACAGGAATATGCTCGCGCTCAAGCACCTCAAGCACGCCTATGTGAGCAAGCCCCTTTGTGCCGCCGCCGCACAAGGCAAGAACGACGCCGTCCCTGTGACCGAACCCCCAGTCATCATTGTGGCGCGTCATTTCCTCCGCGGTTATCGGAGAGTTCGGATAAGCGGCAAACGCCGTATTTGCAAGGCATAACGCTGACAACACAAACGTCAGCGCCGCCGTCAAGATTTTTCGTTTCAACAGTATCAGCCCCCGACAAAACAAGTTTTGTGCTTGAGACCATTTTACACTATAATAGTAACTGCAACAAGTGAAAGGGGTACAGAGGTTATGTGGAAACGAACACGATACATACTGGCAGCGATACTTGTCGCGTACCTTATCGGCGCCGCGCCGACAATCATAGATTTCATCAACAACCACTTCATATTCGGCACGACAGATTTCATTTCGCTGCGCCCCGAAGTAGCAAAATACATTTCCGTAACACTCGCCAACATACGCAGCTACAGCAAATATTTCATAATAATCTACGCGGCAATAGTCGCGGCGCTGATATTCCTTGAAAACAGCAACCCCGACAGAACACTGCTCTGGCTGATAGTGCTGATATTCGTTCCGTTCCTCGGAATGCTGATATACCTGCTCATAGGACCCGATTTTGACAACATCCGCAGACGCCACAAATTCCGCCCACGCGAAATGGTGCCGGTGCCCGGAGAATACAAAGAAGATCTGCGCGTGCAGACAGCGCAGATGCTGCGCGAAATTTCAGGCGCGGAAATGACATACCGCAACCGCGTGCAGCCGCTCATCAACGGCGAAGAAACCTTTGCCGCGATGTTTGAGGCGATGAACGGCGCAAAAACCTTCATACACCTCCAGTCCTTTATCATCAGAGATGACGAACTCGGCAGACAGCTGCAGAAAGTGCTTATTGCCGCGGCACGGCGCGGAGTCAAAGTGCGCGTGCTCTACGATGCCATAGGAAGCCGCAGCATCACCACAGCGTACGTGCGCAAACTGCAAAACGCCGGCATACGCTGCCTTTCCTTTATGCCCGTTTCCTTCCCGATGTTCCGCCGCAAAATGAATTACAGAAACCACAGAAAAATCTGCGTTGTTGACGGACAAACCGCGTTCACCGGCGGACTTAACTTCGGCGACAACTACATACACAAAGGCAAAATGGGCTTCTGGCGCGACACACACGTCCGCGTTGAAGGCGAAGCAGTCAAAGAACTGCACCGCATATTCCTTGCCGACTGGGAAGACAGAACAGAAGAAACCCCGCAGACAGTAATACAAGAAGACGGAGTTGTTTACCGCGGCAGCTTTGACGATTTTCCCGAAATACCGCTGCAAGTTGTGCCCTGCGGCGTGTCCGCGCCATGGCATTCAATAGAAATGGGCTACCTGAGCATGATTGCGCGCGCGAAAAAAAGAATATGGATAACCACCCCCTACATAGTCCCCGGACCCCATATCGTTTCCGCGCTGCACATAGCGGCATTAAGCGGCGTTGACGTGCGCATTGTGATACCAGAAAAAGGAGACCATTTCCTCGTTTACTGGGGCGGAAGAAGCAACATAGAAGAACTGCTTGCCGCCGGCGTAAAAATTTTCCGGTATCAAAAAGGCTTCATGCACGCCAAAACAATGCTGACAGACAGCACAATCTGCTCCGTAGGCACCTGCAACCTCGACGTGCGCTCACTGGAAATCAACTTTGAAAACCAGCTGTTCATCTATGACGAAGCGACAACCCAAGAATTTGCGCGGCAGTTTGAAAAAGACTTTGCCGACTGTCACGAGCTGACACTTGAAGAATGGCGCAAACGCCCGTTTACCGACAGAGTGCTTGAGTCCTTCGGAAAACTGTACTCGGCGCAGATTTAAGATTAAGCCGACAGCGGCGCGGAGCGCAGATGACCGCAGGGAATACCGAGGTTACTCGAGGATATGTGCGAGGTGCGAAGTGCGAAGTGCGAGGTGCTAGGTGCGAGGTGCGTTCTTGTCGTCAGTCGTCGGTCGTTAGTCGTTGGTACGAAAGGCGGGAGTCGGGAGTATGGAACGATAAACCCGCAATTCGGGAGACGGGGGAAACCGGCTGACAGCTAACAGCCAACAGCCGTCAGCGCGAGTGAAACGAGCAATACAGCGGCACGAAGCGCCAAAGTGCTAAGTGCGAGGTGCTAGGTGCGAGGTTTATATCACTTCGGACAAAATGCGCCAAATTAGGTATTGAATTTGCGCCAAATATGGTAAAATTTTTTCCGCAAACAATACCAAACAGACATGAAGAAGGTTGCTGTGCATGAAGAAATATAAGCCGAGAATAGTTGACGCACTGTTAAAAAGAAAACTGGAAGGCAAAGGCGCTGTTTTGATAGAAGGCGCAAAATGGTGCGGCAAAACAACAACGGCAGAACAAATCGCAAAAAGCGTATTGTATATGGATGAGCCGGACAGCATAAGACAGAATCTGTTTATTGCGGAAACAAACCCGAGCGCTCTGCTGCAAGGCGACAAACCCCGCTTGATTGACGAGTGGCAGCTTGCGCCGAATTTGTGGGACACCATACGATTTGCCGTTGACCATGAAAATGCTGTCGGAAGTTACCTGCTTACAGGCTCAGCCGTACCTCCTCAGACAGAAACAATCCACCATACCGGAACAGGCAGATTTGCGAGGTTAAAAATGCGCCCTATGAGCCTGTGGGAATCAGGCGAAAGCTCCGGCAAAATCAGTCTGACGCAGCTGTTTGAAAACAAAGGAGAACCGATATATGCGGAATGTACCCTGTCACTTGAAGAAATTGCTTTTCTTGCGTGCAGAGGAGGCTGGCCGCGCGCAACTGAAATGACGGGAGATATTGCGCTTGACCAGGCATTTGACTACTGCGAAGCAGTTATCAGCGAAGACGTTTCGCGTATAGACGGTGTGAGAAAAAATCCCGGCAGAGTCAGAAGACTGATGCGCTCCTATGCAAGAAATCAAGGAACACAGGCATCCATTGGTACAATATGCGAGGATATGGGCGCAGACAACGAAGCTGAACTGAGCGACAAAACAGTTATAAAATACATAGACGCGCTGAAAAGAATCTACGTCATAGAAAATATGGAAGCGTGGAATCCCAATCTGCGGTCAAAAACAGCAGTCAGAACATCCGAAACACGATATTTCGCAGACCCCTCCATTGCTGCAGCAGCGCTTGGCTGCGGTGTCAGCGACCTGATGGAAAACCTTGCCGGTTTCGGTCTGATATTTGAAACAATGGCAATGCGGGATTTGCGCGTATATGCCGAAAGTTTGGACGGCAGCGTGTATCATTACAGAGATAAAAACGGACTTGAGTGCGATGCCGTAATACACAGAAGAAACGGAAGTTACGGGCTTGCAGAAATCAAACTTGGCGGCGACACCCTGATAGAAGAAGGCTGCAAGTCATTGAACAAACTTACATCAGTAATTGACACCGAAAAAATGAAAGCCCCCGCCTTTCGCATGATACTCACTGCAACAGGCAAAGCAGCATATAAACGCCCCGACGGCATATTTGTTATCCCGATAGGATGTCTGAAAAATTAGGACACGCCCCGCACTTCGTAAAAGGCGGCAGAACGCTGCGGAAAGGTCAAAAGCGTTTCCCGTGACCAACGGGAGCAGTCCTGTGACCGAAGGGAACCCATAAACCAAACCGGAGGCAGAAAATGCTTAAAAAATTCAACAATGCGGAAAATCCGCCGATAACGTCAAACAAAGCCTTTTGGCTGATATTTGCCCTTGCGTTCTGTCTGCTTCTCAAACATAACTACAGCGCGATGCGGGCGCAGGGAATACTGCCTGCCGCGGCATATACCGCCATAAACGTACTCTGTTTTGCCGCATGGGTATATTTCAGACAGATTGCAAAACCAAAAAGACTTGCCGCCAACAGAAATTCCGAAAGAATTTTCGGCGGCTGGCTGACATTCAGCCTGCTGCTGAGCCTCCTCATGCACGCCTTTACGCCGGCGTCAATGCCGAAAACAATCCTGCTGTTGCTGCTTGTCCTTCTGCTTGCTGCGCTGCTTGCCTTTTTCTTTGCGATGCAGGAAACAAAACTGCTGATTTCGGAACAGGAAATCGCCGCGCCGAAACTTGGCTGCGACAGACTGAGAATTGTACACATTACCGACATACACGCGGGGCGCTGGGCAGGAGCCGCCATGCTGCACGAGCTTGTTGAAACAGTAAACGAGACACAGCCCGACGTAATAGTCTGCACAGGCGACCTCAAAGACGAAAAACTCGGCGCGGAATGCAGTGAAGAACTCACAACACTTTCGCGCCTCTGCGCAAAATACGGCAAATTCGCGACACTCGGCTGCCACGACTACGCAAACCGCGCCGAAGCAGTTGAATTTGCCGAACAGTGCGGCTTCACCGTACTCAACGGCAGAATAGAAGAAGCGCAGGGCGTTATGTTCGCCGGCTGCGGCGACAGAGACCATCTCATAAAGCAGCAATGGGGACTCACAAAATCCGAACTGCTGATACTCAGCTGCGAATTTGTGCAGAAAGACGGAGTTCTCGTTGTACTGCGCCACAGACCGCTTCTTGAAGACGGACAGCAGACACATTTTGACCTGCAGCTTTCCGGCGCAAAACACGGCATAACCCTTTTCCGCCTGCTGCTTCGCAAATTCGGACTTGCCCCCGGCAAAGGCAAAGCGCGGAAATGCAAACAAGGCGGACTGCTTTATACCGCAGACGGAGCCGGTTACATCGGCATACCGGCGCGCATATTCTGCAAACCCGAAGTCGCCGTCATAGACCTTGTGAAAACGGCAGACGGAGATTAGCTGTCAGCCGTCAGCATAAAACATAAAAAAACATTAAGCCGACAGCTAATTCCGCCGCCCGCCGCGCACAGACCGCGACGTCGCTGCTATGCCGATTTCAGCCTGTCATAAGCGCCTGCGCCGCGTTCCTTGAGATACTGCGAAACAAGCGTCGCAAGAGCGTCCTTGATAGTCAGACCGTTGCTGTACACAGCCGTTTTGAACTCGTCATGCAGACTGTCGGAAACATAAGAACCGACAAAAATACATTTATCAGACATAACATTTTCTCCTTTCATTGAAATTCATACACTGCCTGCACGCAGCGTTAATCCTGCTCACATTTGAACAGAGCCATGACCTCAAGCCACGGTTTAAGAGCAAAAAGCTTCCGCCGGATTACGGCAAAACGCTTGTTTACCGCAGTATGCGACACACCCATAACCTCTGCGATGCCGCGCTTTGAGTGACCGGCGTAAAGCAGCTCCACCTCGCGCATTTCCTCAGCCGACAGCAGAGCGCGCACCTTTTCAAACATAACCGTTTCGCGCGAGAGCCAGTCACCACCGGCATCCTCGGAAACCGTAACGGCAAACTCGTCAAAAAACGTTCTGTTCTCAAAGTCTGCCTGATTTCGCAGCAGCTCCGCCGTTTCAAGAATTTTTCCCCGAATGAGTTTTTTGAGATACTTCTCTGCGCCCTCGTCATTTTCATGCCCCGGAAGCCAGCGGACAACCGCCTCAAAACCGGACTGGACAAGGTCGTCATATTCCGCTCCCTTGCTTGCGTATTTCGCGGCATATTTGCGAACCAGCGCCTCATACTTTACAACGGCAATTTCAACCGTAAGAGGACCCTTGTAATCGTCATATCTGTGCAGCCGCCATCCGGTATAATCAAAACCATCGTCATTCTCCGGCAGAACAGAAATATCATTTGTTATTTCATTGTCACAACCGTATTCAGGAGCCGTGCTTTCAGCAAACAGCTCCTCCATATCCATATTTTTATACATTGACATACACTTTCTTCACAGAAATCGCTGTGCCGTCTCAACCGCAGGCCTTCCGCCATGCGGGAACCGGTGCCGTTTCGTCCGAAACAGACGAAGCGGCACAAAACCATTAAACGCTGTTTTCAAACAACGGCGCACACCGGCGCTTGAAAACAAAAATTACCCTGATACTAACCTTACCGTGTTTTATTTACTCTCCTTTCATTGGCGCATACGCGCCGCAGTATTGCTCGCTGCGCTCGCGCTGTCAGTTGTTGGCTGTTGGCTGTCAGCATTAAATTTTTTCGCCGTCTGCTGTCAGCTGTCTGCCGTCAGCCGGTTTTTCCTGCCTTCTGCGTAATGCTTCTCTCTCTGTCATTCTGCGGAAATCCGTTAGGATTTAGCGCAGAATCCAGTGTCTTTGCCCCGCAGGGGCTTGTTTCTGACGGGCTTCGCCCGTAACGTCACCGGTTTCTGCACTTCCGCTGCGCTCCATGCAGAAAGACAAAGATTTTTGTTTTCCGACTAACGACCAACGACTGACGACTATTGACTGCCGTTTTTTCGCTGTCTGCCGTCAGCCGATTTTTCCTGCCTTCTGCGCTTAGTCCATGTCAACGTCCGTTGTAGTCGTTTCGATGATCTGCGCGCCGTTCTTACTTGCGATTTCCACCTTCATCGGCTGGTCTGTAAAAACCTCGTCCATTGCTGCTTTGACAAGCGCCGCGCCGGCGCCGTCTTTCAGATTGTCCTTGGCGTAATTGAGAATGATGTTGAGATCCTCTCCGCCGACAGTCTTGAATTTCATTTTCAGCTTTCTTGTGCTGTCGATTGCCATTGTACGTTCACCTCCTTTCGCTGTCGCTTTGCTCCGCTGTATTGCTCGCTTCGCTCGCGCTGTTGGCTGATAGCTGTCAGCTGTCAGCCGGGTTTTAGCTGTCAGCTGTCAGCCGATTTTTCTGCCTCCCGAATTGCGACATACTACTCAACGATTTCGTCAACCATGTCGCGTTTGACCTTTGCCGGCTCTGCCGCAAACAGCGGAGCAAAAGAACTTGCCACCCTGTTGAGCTTGTCGGCATCAGCCGTGCTTGAAAACTTGCTCACGGAAACGGTTTTTTTCTCATCATCGACCGTAAGACTGAATTTCATGCTGGTGCTTTCATTTGCAAACTGTGCCATTACTGCCTCACCTCCTTTCTTTATAAAACACGGGAGTAAAAAATCCGTGAGTATAAAATCGCGGGAGTATAAATAACGGGAAAAGATTTTTAACCCCTGTTTCATACCGACTCCCGACTCCCGAATTGCGGGTTTCCCCTCCCGAATTTCATACTGCCAACTAACGACCAACAACTGTTTTCCTCCCGTCCTTCATACTCCCGTCTCCTATACCCCCGTGTCTCATACTCCCGTTTTTCATACTCACTTCTCTCTCACCCTTCACTATACCAAGACGGATTTTTGGCACTTTTTGGAAACCACTTTTTTATAAACACAGTGTTTATCAGTGTTTGCAGGGGGTAGGTCGGCGGTCGTTGGTCGTCAGTCGGTAGCTGTTTTCGCTTTTCCGAAGTGCTAAGTGCTAAGTGCGAGGTGCGTTCTTGTCGTTGGTCGTTAGTCGTTAGTCGTTAGCTGTTTTCGCTTTTCCGAAGTGCGAAGTACGAAGTGCGAGGTGCGTTCTTGTCATCAGTCGTTGGTTGGAAAAACAGAAAACCGAATTACCAAGTACCAATGACCAATTACCAATAGAGGTGTCCGCTGACGCGGACGTTGGAAGTTAGAAACGAAGAGCAAAGCCACTGGCTT
>JAZRZG010000099.1:0-8837 GCA_045601305.1 Synergistaceae bacterium | reverse complement strand
GCAGTAGACGTAGTCCCTGAAAAAGTTGAAAAAATCAACAATAAAATATCACCCATACAGGACGATTATATAGAAAAATACCTTGCTGAAAAAGAACTAAACTTAACTGCAACTCTTGATGGCACCAAAGCGTACTCGGAAGCCGACTACGTAATAATCGCAACGCCTACGAACTATGACCCCGACAAACAGTACTTTGACACCTCAGCAGTAGAAAACGTAATCGAACAGGTAATAAAACTCAATCCGACGGCAACAATGATAATCAAATCAACAATCCCGGTCGGCTACACAGAAAGCGTGCGCAAAAAATACAACTGCGGCAACATACTTTTCAGCCCCGAATTCCTCAGGGAATCAAAAGCGCTCTATGACAACCTTTATCCAAGCCGCATAATAGTAGGCTGCCCCAAAGGCGACGAAAAAATGCGCGAGAAAGCAGAAACCTTCGCAAATTTACTCGTTGAAGGAGCACTCAAAGAAAACATAGACGTAAGAATAGCAGGTCTCACAGAAGCGGAAGCGATAAAACTTTTTGCAAACTGCTACCTTGCGCTTCGCGTTGCATACTTTAACGAGCTGGACACCTACGCGGAAATAAACAACCTCGACACAAAACAGATAATAGACGGTGTAAGTTTAGACCCCCGTATAGGCAGCCACTATAACAATCCGAGCTTCGGCTACGGAGGTTACTGTCTGCCTAAAGACACAAAACAACTCCTTGCAAACTATGAAGGAGTACCGCAAAACCTAATCGGAGCAATAGTAGAAAGCAACAAAACACGCAAAACCTTCATAGCAGACCAAGTGCTCAAAAAAACTGGCTGGAAAGAATACTACGAAGACATAGACATAGACATAACAAACAAAAAAACAGCGACAATAGGCATCTACCGCCTGACAATGAAATCTGGCTCCGACAATTTCCGCCAGAGCGCCATACAGGGAGTAATGAAACGAGTAAAACAGAAAGGCGCGCAGGTGATAATCTACGAGCCGACACTTGAAAACGGCATAGAATTCTTTGGCAGCAAAGTTGTCAATGACCTTGACGAATTCAAGCAAGAGGCAGACGTTATTATTGCAAACCGTTCAGATGCCTGCCTTGATAATGTGAAAGAAAAACTGTATTCAAGAGATCTGTTCGGAAGAGATTAAAATGATAAGTTTTTGGCTGAATTACATAGTTTGCAGCAGGGAGGTATTGTTATGAAAGTTATTTTGACCGGTGGCGCAGGGTTTATAGGCAGTTGTATGCTGCGCACACTTAACGATGCCGGGTGTGACGATGTAATTGTAGCAGACAACATTGCCTCTACAGAGAAGTGGAAAAATCTTGTCAATAAACGGTATATTGAATATTTCAACAAAACAGACTTTCTGACACGTTTACCGGAAATAAAAGACGTTTCCGCAGTTATTCATCTTGGCGCCTGTTCAGCAACTACAGAGAAGGATTTTGACTATCTTTATGGGAACAATCTTAATTACAGCAAGACACTTTGGAGTTACTGCGCGGAAAAAGAAATTCCATTCCTTTACGCAAGCAGTGCGGCGACCTACGGTGACGGCAGCGAAGGCTTTGATGACAAATGCGATATCAAAAAACTTCGTCCGCTGAACGGCTACGGCTATTCAAAACAGTTGTTTGACCTTTGGGTGGAAAAACAGGCAAAACGTCCTCCGCAGCATGTCGGAATGAAATTTTTTAACGTGTATGGACCAAACGAATATTTTAAAGGCTCTATGGCAAGTGTTATTTTCCATTCTTTCAACGCGCTGAAAGAATCTGACAGCATAAAGCTTTTCAAATCATATCTTCCCGAATATGCGCACGGTGAGCAGAAACGTGATTTTGTTTACGTAAAAGATATTTGCAGCGCAATGAATTTTTTCCTTGAGCACCCGGACAAAAGCGGTTTGTTTAACATTGGAACAGGACATGCACAAAGTTTCAATGACCTTGCAACGGCTGTTTTTAATGCGCTGGGACGTAAAATTTCCATAAAATATATTGACATGCCCGAAGGTTTGCGTGCGAAATATCAGTATTTCACAGAGGCTGATATGGAAAAGCTGTGTGCAGTCGGTTATGACAAACCGTTTGCCACGCTTGAGGAAGGTGCTGGCGATTATGTCAGAAACTATCTTGTAAAGGACTGCGCGATTTATTAAAACAGACGAAAGCCGGTGATGTTATGGCACATGATTTTATAGCAGAACTTGGACTGTCAAAAAAATTGCTTGAAAGAGCCGAGAAAATATGCATAAACAAATTTTTTGACTGTTGTGTTGCTGTTGCAGGAGACCTTATGCTTGACTGCTACATAAACGGCGATGTCAGACGGATTTCTCCCGAAGCTCCGGTGCCTATAGTTCGCATGACCGATGAAAAATACGTTCTCGGCGGAGCTGGAAATGCATTGGCAAATCTTGTGGGGCTGGGTGTTCAGATTATTCCTGCGGGGAGACTGGGCAACGATATGTACGCGGCGTTGTTTTTTAGAGACCCTGCAATGCGGAACGTTGATACTTCAAATATTATTATGAGAGGCGCTACAAGCGTCAAGACAAGAATTCTCGGCGGACATCAGCAGATGCTTCGTCTGGATAAAGAGTATTACGTTGAAACAACGGAAAATGAGGCGAAGAAAAGAGCTTCGATGTTGCTTGTCGATGAACCTGACTGTGTCGTTATCTCAGACTATGGCAAGGGATATTGCTCAGAGGCATTATGCCGAAGACTTTCAGCATTATGTGAAAAAAGATTTATACCGCTGCTTATAGACCCGAAAAAATCAGACTGGAACTGCTATTCAGGCGCGTATCTCATAACCCCCAACGTTAAGGAGCTCAGCGAAGCGGCAGGCTGCGAAGTGAAAAATGAAGACGAAGATGTTGTCTGGGCAGCGCGTGAGCTGATTGAAAAGTATGACATAGAAAATATTCTTGTTACCCGTTCGGAAAAAGGTTCAACGCTTGTTTCGGACGATTTTGTAAAACACATACCGGCAAGCGCAGTCGAAGTTTACGATGTTTCAGGCGCAGGAGATACAACGATAGCAACAGTAGCCGCATTTTTGGCTGCCGGGCTTGAGCTTCCGGAGTGCTGTGAACTTGCAAATCTCGCTTCACAGTTTGTCGTCGGCAAAGTTGGTACATATCCGATAAAGGCAGAAGATCTGCTCGGACTTTTCAGACAGGCAGGATTTTCTTACATGGACAAAATCACGGACAGGGAAAACGCGGCGAAAATATGTGCCGAATGGAAAACTGCCGGAAGAAAGGTAATATTTACAAACGGCTGCTTTGATATTATTCACAGCGGGCATATAGATTCCCTTAACAGAGCGAAAGAACTTGGCGACAGGCTGATTGTCGGTCTGAACTCAGATGATTCCGTCAGACGGCTTAAAGGGGAAAGCAGACCTGTAAACGGCGAAGCAGACAGGGCAAAAATTCTTGCGGCACTTGAAGCTGTGGACATGGTCGTTGTTTTCGGTGAAGACACGCCGAGCGAACTGCTTTCTGTGCTTCGTCCGAACGTAATCGTCAAGGGTGGAGATTATACGCCCGAACAGATTGCAGGGCGCGAATTTGCGGATGAAGTTGTTATTATTCCTCTAACGCAAGGATATTCGACAACCGGAATAATTGAAAAAATTAAATGAAAAAAATAATCATCCTTGACCGTGACGGCACGTTAAACATTGACACCGGTTATTTGCATGAGCCGGAAAAAGCAGTGCTTTGCGAAGGTGCGGCGGAAGGGCTGAAAAAACTTTCGGATGCAGGTTTTTGCTTTGTTGTTGTTTCAAATCAGTCAGGAGTTGGCAGAGGTTATTTTACAGAGCGGGAGTTAAACGCGACGAACGAAAAAATTGCCGCGCTTTTGGCAGAGCAAGGTGTAAAAATAGAAGCGTTCTTCTGCTGCACGCACACGTCGGACAAAGGCTGCAGCTGCAGAAAGCCTGAAACAGGACTTGTTGAACAGGCTGAAAAGGAGCTGGGGTTTTCCCGCAGCGATATTTTCTGTACGATAGGCGACAAACAGGCAGACGTGCAGCTTGCTGAAAAATTAAACGTTCCGTCGGTACTTGTCTTTACCGGCTACGGCAGAGAGCATTACGTCAAAGGCGTCCGGGGAACGTATAATGCAAAAGATTTGAAAGAAGCGGCAGATACTTTGATTGAGGTGCTGAAAAATGACAGACAGTGAAATAATCCTTAAAAATCTGAACGAACATAAGGAAACTGCGGCAAAAATGGACAGTCTCGCGCAGGGTGTCGCAGAGGCCGGAGTTTTAATCCGCGAAGCGCTTGCAAACGGCAGGAGCGTGATGTTTTGCGGCAACGGAGGCTCAGCCGCTGATGCTCAGCATCTTGCGGCGGAATTCAGCGGACGATATCTCAAAAACCGCCGGCCTTTGGCAGGCATGGCGCTTCACTGTGACACCTCTGCACTCACAGCGATTGCAAACGATTTTTCCTTTGACGAAATATATTCCCGTCAAGTACAGGCGCACGGCAGAAAAGGTGATCTGCTTGTAGGCATTTCCACGAGCGGCAACAGTAAAAACGTGCTGAACGCAATGTTTGCCGCCCGCGAGCGTGGAATGAAAACAATCGCAATGACAGGTGAAAGCGGCGGAAAAATGGCAGAAATTGCCGACGTGCTGCTCAACGTACCGTCAGTTTTTACGCCAAGAATACAGGAAATGCACATATTGATAGGGCATACGCTATGTGAACTGGCTGAAAAAGAGCTGTAAAGTATGCTGAAAAAAGTTGACAAAGCAGCGTTAAAAAAATACGGTATACAGACAGCGGCAGTTTATCTGTTGTTTGTTATTTTGCAGATTTTCGGTGAGGGACGTATAGATGTGCAGGGCTTAATACACAGTTTCCTGCCGTTTGCCGCCTGTGCCGTGCTGATAAATGCGACGGCGTATTTTGCGGCAGACGAAAAGAAATTTGCAAAGGTGTACGGAACATTGATGTTTTTATTCCTATCCGTCAACCTCATAAAATTTCTTGTTAATGATACGATTCCGTATGCGGAAAACGAATATTTCATCTGTTTTTGCACGGGAATATCCTGTACACTTATGCTTGTTACATATCTGCTCAACTGCTGTGTTTTTATAAACGCGACATCGTATCTTTTCTGGATATGGATACTCACGCCTGTGACAGTGCTCTGGAATTACTACTTCACGACGGGACAATGGTTTACGGCGGAAAGTTACTGGGAATTCAAACATGCGACCTTTGCGTCGGCTGTACAATATGTGTTTGCGATGCGCTGGTACGTTATACCGATTATTGTACTTTTCACACTTTTAATACTGAGATACATTTGGCATGCCGCAAAAATCAAAGGCCGCCGCCTTAACATAAAACAGTTTATTCTTATCTTCGTACTGCTTGCCTGCAGCTGCCTGATGTTCCAGCAGCACAGAGACAACCAAGTTATGGAAATATACTACAGAGCAAGAGACGTTATTTCAAAACAGTATCAATGATGAGTGACAACGAAAATATAATTGCAGAAAATGCAAGCCTCAAAAACAGAGTGGCAGAACTTGAAGCGGAAAACAATCGCTTAAAGAAATTGTTGAAAATGGACTCTTCACACTTTGACATGGGATGTTTTTCCAGGACAAAACGTGAAGAACCAAAGTTTTTGCTAAATAATATAGTTAATATATTAGCTATATATTGACATATATATCAAAATTGTATAATATATTAACTATGGATAACATTCTTGGCAGAGCAACACCAAAGGAAATAATCATGCAGGTTGCACAGCGTCTTCGGGAACATCGCAGAAGACGCAAAATTTCGCAGGCAGAATTTGCAAAACTGTCTGGTGTAAGCCTTGGCTCGCTGAAGCGCTTTGAAAGCACAGGAGAAATTTCCTTCATGTCACTGGCAAAAATCGCGTTTGTGCTGCATCGTGAAGATGAAATTGCCGCGCTGTTTGAACGCAAAGAATATCTGAGCATTGATGAGGTAATCAAGGATAATGAAAAAGCTTGACAGACTTGACGTGTTTTATGACAACCGCTTGGTCGGAACTCTTGCGGCAATGAAAAACGGTCTTGTCGCCTTTCAGTACAGTGACGAATGGCAGAAAAACGGATTTTCCATATCACCTTTTTCACTTCCTCTGCGAAACGATGTATTCATACCGCGGAAATCAAACGCATACAAATTTGAAGGTCTTTTCGGAGTTTTTAATGACAGTCTCCCTGACGGATGGGGCAGACTGCTTGTTGACCGATGCCTAATGTCTTTGAACATAAATCCTCAAAGCATAACTGCTCTTGACAGGCTTTCCTTTGTGCACGACAACGGAATTGGCGCGCTGTCCTACAGACCTTCGCGCTATCTTGAAGAAGATATCCCTGGCAGTGGAAAACAGGATTATGACAAACTGGCTGAAGCTGTGCACAGTGTGCTGGATAACAAAGAGACAGAAGATTTTGACACCCTGTACAGATTGGGAGGCTCCTCTGGAGGAGCACGTCCAAAAGCGCATATTACGCTTGACGGAGAAGCCTGGATTGTGAAATTCCCGTCAAAATATGATTCTCCGGATATAGGCAGGCAGGAGTATGATTACACGCTTTGCGCAGAAAGGTGCGGCATAAAAATACCGCATGTAAAGCTGTTCCCCTCAAAACTATGCAGCGGATTTTTTGCGACAAAACGATTTGACAGAAACAGGCAGCAAAAACTGCACGTTATAAGTGCAAGCGGAGTTTTGGAAATATCGCACAGAGAACCTGCGTTGGACTATAAAAATCTGTTTGCCGCCGCAGAAAATCTTACAGGCGGCTTTGAATATGACAAAGAACTTTACAGAAGAATGTGCTTTAATGTCTTTGCCCATAACAGAGACGACCATGCCAAGAATTTTACATTCCTGTACGATGAACAGAAAGCCAAGTGGAGCCTCGCTCCTGCGTATGATATGACCTACAGTTTCTCAATAGGCGGGCAGCATGCCACAACAATAAACGGCGAAGGTCAAAATCCGGACATCTCAAATGTAACAGCCCTTGGCAGACTTGTCGGACTTAAACAGAAATGGCTGCAGACAACGGCAGAAGAGATAAAAAATACTGTTGAAACAGAACTTGGAAACTACTTGTTTTAACCTCAAATACTAAATTTGCTTCTGCAACTCTGTATGCTGACAGTATTCTTTGCCGATCCTGTACGACGTAAGTTCCGCGCCAAATATGGCGAGTGCCTGATTAACCTTATCCATGAACAGACTGCTTGCCCTGCTCCAAATCACGGACAAAACGCAATCTCAGCCTTAAACGAAGAGCAAAATCCTTTTGGGGTAAGTCCCGCGGCCTTTCTGCTCTGCTTGATAAAAGCAGCAACCTTATTCACATATACCGCATCCGCAAAATGATTTATACCCTAACGGGGATAATGTCAATATACAAAAATATATTATACCCTTTAAGGTATAATATAAATTGATTAGATACTGTTGTATGAGTCAGAACTGTCTGTTTCAATCAGAGTGAAGGCTTGGACAACAACTCGGTTTCAAATTTTTTGAAACCGTTGTATGCCATATCAGGTGTAAGAAGATGCATACACGGCTTTGGACAGTCATAGTTCCAACAGCCTGGTGTAGGGCAATTTGTAAGTACTTCGCGATACCAAGGCATAGTGAAACCAAGTTTTTGGCTTGGGGTGCAGCCAAAGAAGCCTAATGTAGGAGTTCCAGAAAGTCCCGCTAAATTTAATGGACCTGTATCTACGCCTACAGCGGCTTTGCAAGCTTGAATTGCCGCACACATCTGGTCATAATTGAGTTTGTCAGTCAAATTGAGGATTTTTGATTTATCTGAAATTTGCGAAATGTAATAATCATTGTTTTTACGCTCTTCTTCTCCGTGACCGTTAAGCACTATACACCATCCGTCTGCAATCAGCCTGTTTAGTAGCTGCGGCCAGTATTCAACAGGCCAGAATTTATGCAGCTTGCTTGCCATAGTTATACAGAAAAGTCTTTTTTCCGGGAAGCCTTCATACAGTTTTGCTGCATACTCCTTTGCAGCTTTGGAAGGCTGTACCATTGGTGTGTCTCTCAGATTTTTATCTATGCCGAGCTCTTCAAACAACTCCCACACGTTCTTATCGTAATAAAAACTCTCAAACATGCTTTTATAACCGTAACAATAAGGAATACCCGAAAGCTTTGCGACAAAGGCAGCCGAAACTGCATTGTGAACGGACACGAGAGTATCAAAATGCTTTGACCGGACTTCTGCAACGCACTTCAGCAATCCGACCGGTTTGTGTTTGCTGTCCCAGTAAATAAAATCCTCAAAACAGTCCTGAGGCTCAACAATATTTGCAAATTCGGGGCGCGTAAGCATTGTAAGCTTTGCATTGGGAAAACGGCGCTTAAACAACCGCGCTCGTGCGATTGCCTGAAGCACGTCGCCGAACGCGCCGAAACGAATCCATAAAACCTTTAAAGGTGTGAACATCGCATAGCCTCATCTCTGCTGCAGTTTAAGCCTGTGCGGCTTAACGTCCGCAGTTTAATATATTTTGCGGCAAAATGCAAGTTTTATGAAACAGCTTCTAATTTTACAAAAAGTCGCTTGAAAAAATCTCAATTTTTACAAAAAGTCGCTTGAAAAAATCCTGATTTTTACAAAAAGTCGCTTGAAAAAATCCTTCAGCATGAAAATAGTTATCGCTGTTTATCTGCAAGAAATGGCAGTGATCCTATCATATACAGCGGAATATTGTACAAATTATCATTTTTCTCAGGATTGGCAAGAGAAGTT
>JAZRZG010000098.1:0-1066 GCA_045601305.1 Synergistaceae bacterium | reverse complement strand
TTTATTAGTTTGTTTTGTCAGGATATATGTTTTTTTGAGGCGGCATTACCCGGCAGGAAACTTCGCTGAGTTCTTTCCGTTCAGATTCTGTCTGCTGTGTTTTTCGTCCTTAATTTCCAAGCAGTTCAACTAATTTTTCGATGGTGTTCTGCTGGCGGTCAACGGATGCCTGCAGGCGTTTCAGCGAGACTAAAAGCTCTTCTATCTGTTTGTTTTTGCCTTCGAGTTCCTTCTGATATTCAGCAAACCGCTTTTCATCACTCTCACGCAGGTTTTTCAGTTCTGTTTCGAGAGATGATAAACGTCCAAGGATGTTATAATCGGTTGTTGCGCTTCCGCCTGTTTCGAGCCAGAATTTGACAGCGCGAAGGATTATGACGGTGCTGTCTGTTCCTTCGATTTCTTTTAGGCGGTCAATTTCATCCCCATACTCTTTGGGGATTTTGAGGCTGAATTGTCTGGGTTTTTCTCCTAAGCGTGCTGGGCGGGACATCTATTTCTCCGGGCAGGGGTGATTCTGTTGTTCTATTCTATATGGTCAAGCGAACTCCGGCACGCAGCCGAAAATTCTCTGCTTATCCGTTTGCTTTGCTGCGGGCGGCAGGAAGGGATGTATAGGTAGTACTTCTTTCTTCCTGCACGTCTGCTAAGGTTCGCTGTGTGTCTGAGTCTTTTTTAAGCGGCTGGTGGTGTGTGCTTTGAACCGCTTACTCAGATTGTGTGTGGTTTTATGCGAATTATGAAAAGCAGGTAATACACCCCGAAGTTACCTGCATGTGCATCGGGGCTGTTTGTTCTTTAACGGTTTTTGCTTTCAGCTTACTTTCTTCTCAGTCCGAAGAAGACTGCAGCAGCGCCTAATCCGGCAAGGAGTCCAACAAAGGGTACGGGGGATGCAGCAGTTTCGGTTGGAGTGACAGGTACTTCGGTCGCGAATCTCTTAATCAGGACACCGAATGGGGATGTGCCGTCGGTTGCTGCGGTGTAGTAGTAGTTTGCTTCGTCTTCGGTAATTTGCAGGGTGTCAAGCGGGACCCAGATGTCATAGTCTATGAGATAGTGATAG
>JAZRZG010000097.1:0-2731 GCA_045601305.1 Synergistaceae bacterium | reverse complement strand
GCGATACACGATTACAAAATAGACAGCGCGGCTTATAACAAGACGACCAAAACACTGACTATAACGGAAAAAGACGCATACAACAGCGCGAATACCAACACAAAAGAGGTTACGATAGACACAAGCCGCGTAGTAGCAGCTGACAGCGGCACGGCACAGACTATATACGGCGGGGCTGCGGCTAAAATAGCCGGAGGCAAAGCGACAAGCAGCTCAACGAAAAACATAACGACAAAAGTGAGCGGCGCAGACGGCAACGCGACAGTAGAAGTAGCGCTGAACGATGCAGTAACAATAGACACACTTACGGCAAACACAAGCGTAACCGCGGGAAGCGGAACGAATCAAGTAGTAGCAGACAGCAGTGGATTGAAAGTAGGAACGACGTCATCCCTTACATCAACACAGCTTACAGTTGGCAGTTCAAACATACAGACAGACACAGCGACACTGGCAGGAACTCTTGACGTAGCCGGCAACACCACAGTTGGCGGAACCCTTGCCGTAACAGGCACGTCAGCGTTTACCGGCAAAGCGACATTCAGCGCCGGAGCCGGCATGAACAACCAGAAAATAACAAACGTGGCGGACGGAACGGAAAGCAAGGACGCGGTTAATTATGGGCAGGTCAGCGGTGCGTATAATTCAGTAGCCTATGATTCAGTCAATCAGCGTTTCATATTTGATACGATCAGCGGCACTCAGAAAATTATTGACCTTAATCTCAGCGACAGCATACCTTACGTTGCATCGGCAAAATACAATGACGGAACGGATATAGTCGGAAGCAACGCATCGGCGCAGGCTGCCGGTACTATTGACGGTACTGAAAAGGGCGGAACTGTCGCTATAGGCTATGACGCGCAGGCCACGAAAGCCCGCACTTCCGCGGTAGGCTACGGCGCTTTGGCGACAGCGGCAGACGGAACGGCAATCGGTTATCTGTCGCAGACCACCGGCGAAAAAGCTGTTGCGATAGGCAGCAATGCGCGCGGAACGCAAACAGGCGCGGTTGCGATAGGCGAAGGCAGCACAGCCCGGCTGGCAGACAGTGTCGCGCTCGGCAGCGGCTCTGACACCGGAAGCGCAGCGGCAGTAAAAACAGAAAATGTGACGGTCGGCGCGGAATACTCCGGCTTTGCAAGCGGCAGCGCAGTCAAAGGCATAGTATCTGTGGGAACTGCGACAGATACAAGAAAAATTACCAACGTTGCAGCGGGGAAAATTTCAGAGGATTCTCTTGAAGCAGTGAACGGCAGCCAGCTCTACAGTGTAATGAACAGTATGAAAGCAGCAGACGGCAGCTACATTGCGGAAAGTAATACAGTTTCGCAGAACTTGACCGCGCTTGATAATGCTCTTGGCACTGTCAGCGGCGGCAATATAGTTGAAGCAAGTCTGGACGGAACAGATCTTGCTAAATCAATGGCACAGAACGTACAGGCTCTTGATACCGCGCTGGGCGGAATGAAGACAGCAGCAGCATCGTCAAAGGGCAACATAACAAACTATGACGGAACAAACGGAACTGTAGCTGCGAATCTGCAGCAGCTTGATACCGCGATAGGCAACAGAACGTACACCGGCGCGAAATATATACACAGCACCGAAGACGTGGCGACGTCACTCGGCTACCTTGATAAAGCGTTGTCAGACGCACAGGAAGCGGGAATGAAATATGCGGGTGACAGCCTTGATAACGATAAGATTAAGACAGTAGCGCTTGGAGGCAGACTGCAGGTAGCCGGAGGAGATACGACTCTTACGAACGGCAGCGCAGCGGCAAAGAAAAACATAACGACGGCAATTACTCAGGGATCAGACGGCAACGCTTCAATAGCGGTAAGCCTCAACAAAGACGTTGAGGTTGACAGCGTAACGACGGGCGAAGCTGTAATGAACAATGCCGGTATAAGGGCTGCGGACACGGCAAACAGCACAACGCTTGATAAGACTGGAGTTACCGTATATGACGGAACTCATACGACTAAAGTAACCGGCAGTGAAGTCAACACAACAAACGTTTACGCCGCAAGCGTAACAGCAGGCACGACAGCGAATAAAGTAGAACTATCCGATGCCGGAGTAAAAGTAGGAAGCAATACCTACATAACAAGCAGCGGAATAAACGCGAACAGCCAGAAAATAACAAACGTAGCGGCCGGAGAAATCACCGCTGGGTCAACAGACGCGGTCAACGGCAGCCAGCTGTACACAGCGACACAGATAACAGACGGACACAACTACTACACAGGCACAGCAGCAACACCGGTAGCAGTAACCGCGGCAGTGAACGCAATAGACAAAGCCGTCGGCAAAATAACGACAGACGGCAACATCGACAAAGCGTACAACGCGACAGCCGGAACAGGCACAACAGCGCAGAACCTTGCAGCCCTTGACACAGCGTTAGGCAGCAGGACATACACACAAGGAACAGGCTACGTGCTCAACGGCAAGACAAACGCGAATACGATAACAGAAGCGTTGGAAGCGATAAATACCGGCATAGGCGACAGACAGTACACCAACAATTACAACATAGCCGACAGCGAAACAATAACAGCCTCCATAAACAAACTGGACAGCGCGGTAGGCTCAAGAACAGGCTACCGTTCAGGCGGATACCTTACAGACGGACAAGACATAACCACGTCACTCAATGCGATTAACGACAACATGATAAAAAGCATGACAGTGAACGCGGACGGAACAATAACAGCCAAACAAG
>JAZRZG010000096.1:0-21475 GCA_045601305.1 Synergistaceae bacterium | reverse complement strand
TAAGACTTCCGCAAGTCTCCGAACGTTCGGGAGTTCGCCCGCAAGCAAGGCATATAAAATTTGTTTCTTGCCCCTACATATACAAAAACGATTTTTCTTATCAAAATGGCAACCTGTTTTTGAAAAAATCCTTAATTTTTTGACGCACGCATATGAACTGCCACTGCAATTCGGGAGGCGTGAAGCGTGTAAAAATCGCAATTCGGGAATCGGGAGTCGGAAGGCGGAAGTTAGAAGCGAAAACCAAGCAATACAACAGGGGTTAAAAATCTTTTCCCGTTATTTATACCCTCGCGGCTCTATACTCCCTGCATTTTTACTCCCGTGTTTTTTATAAAAGTGGTTGCCATTTTGAGGACAAAAATCGTTTTTGTATATAGAGCGGCAGAAAACGAACTCCGCAAAGGGAAATTTTTAGAGCCGCATAATTACGCCGAATAATTACGGGCGTTATGACAATAAATTTATTCTCTCTTGCTTTTATTTTACTGCTTTTGTGGTATAATTTCCAACGTGAAAATTTATTGTAATCAGGAGGTTTTTGCTATGGGACAGGTAGTTGATACCAGCGATTTTCGTTCGGGACTTAAAATCAAGTGGGAAGGCGGTATGTGGGCAATTCTCACATGCGACCATCACAAAATGGGGCGCGGCGGCGCGGTTATCCGCGCAAAGATGCGTAATCTTGTTACCGGCGCGTCAATGGAGCAGTCTTTCAAATCCGGCGAACGTTTTGAGAGAATAGTTTTTGAGGAAAAACCGGCTCAGTATCAGTACAAAGACGGCGATGATTATGTCTTTATGGATATGGAGTCATACGACCAGGTTTTGCTTACGGAAGAAGTTCTCGGCGATACGGTCAAATATCTTGTTGATGACCTTGAAGTAAGTTTTGATATGTATGAAGGTCGTGTAATGGGTATTGAAATTCCCAACACAGTTACAATGACGATTACAAGCACACCTCCCGGATTCAAGGGGGATACCGCTTCAGGCGGCGGCAAGCCTGCCACTTGTGAAACAGGGCTTGTAATCAACGTTCCTTTCTTTGTTGAGGAAGGCGAAAGGGTGCTTGTTGATACGAGAACAGGCGAATATCTTGAAAGAGCAAAGAAATAGACCGGTGCAGCAGTAAACTGCAGTTTGCTGATGGCAGCAGTCTGCCATTCGGTTATCAAAATTTTAACAGAGGAGGTTTTGCTATGAACGCATTGGAAAAGGTTGCATATCTCAGAGGTCTTGTTGACGGTCAGAAGATTGCAGACACTGAGGAAAAGAAACGTTTTGTGAACGCGCTGCTCGATGCTCTTGAATGTATTGCAAGGGAGCAGGACGATCATGCGGAAGTTCATGCTCAATTAAGTGAATATCTTGAACAGCTTGATAATGATGTCACTGATCTTGAGGAAGATATTGACGAAATTCTCGGGTGTGACGACGACGAAGAATGCGGCGGCGAATGTTGTTGTCATCATCACGGCGATGACGAAGAGTTTGAAGATTTTGACGAAGAAGAATATGCGGCGGTGACGTGTCCGTTCTGCGGCAAGGAATTCTACTATGAGCCGGAGAGCTATGACGAGGGTGAAGATCTCCTCTGCCCGCACTGCGGCAAACCTTTCAAACAGCCGGAGCTTCCGACGGAAGAATAATTTATGTCTGAATTTGAAATGTCAGGCGGAAGCGCCGTGACAGAGCGTGAGCTTGACGGTGTCGCAAAGGTTTCCGAAGCGGCGGTGGCAAGCATTGCGATGAAAGCTATTACGGAGGTTGACGGCGTAAAACCGGCACCCCCCGGGTTTATTACAGGCTTCCGTCTTGGCAGAAAAACGGTGGACGCTGTTCGTGTCAACGTTTCGTATGAGGACACTGAGCCTGAAATCATTGTTGATGCCTACATTTCCGTGCGATACGGTTTGCGGCTTCCGGACGTATGCTGGGATTTGCAGGAGGTCGTCAAAAAGAAACTTGAAAAGGAAACAGGCTACGCAATTAAGGCTGTGAATGTTTATGTCAGCGGTATTGATTTCAGCATGGTTGACAAGTTTGTTTCTAAAAACAAAAAAGAGGACAACCCCTCACTTTCGGCACACTAATAAACTTTTTACAGAGACCGTGAGCCTGTTCACGGTTTTTGTGTTGATTACAGCCTACTGATTTTTTATATGCAGGGAGTAAATTAAATTGAGTAAATTAAACGAAAGAGCAGCACATGCAAGAAGAGCGCGTGAACTGGCGTTGCAGCTTGTTTACCAGCTGTATGTGAGAGCGGGGGACGAGCCTGAAGAAATTTACAGCGGCTTTGCGATGAATTTCGCGTGTGAGTCGCCGGAGCTTGAAGATGCGCACAGGCTTTTTGCGGGTGTATGTGATTACAAAGAAAAATTTGAGAGTGTGCTGCTTGAAAATCTCGTCGGCTGGAGACCTGAAAGAATTTCTCCCATTGACAGAGCTGCAATATTTATCGCTTTATATGAAATTTATTTCAAGACAGAGCAGACTCCTGTTGCTGTTGCGATCGACGAAGCTGTTGAGCTTGTAAAGATATACGGCGGAGACGATTCGGGACGTTTTGTCAACGGGGTGCTTGGAAGTATTGTCAGGAGCAGCAGATTAAAAATAGATGCTTAAGATGCCGCAGTCCGAAATTCTGACAGTTGACGAGGTGACGGACAAGGTTCGTGTCACTTTGTGTTCTGTTCCTGAACTGCAGAATTTGTCCGTGCGCGGCGAACTTCAGAGTTTCAAGCGCCACACAAGCGGTCATGTTTATTTTACGCTTATTGGTAAAAATTCCCGCGTTTCCTGTATTCTGTGGCGTTCGCAGGCTGCGTCAGTTCTTTCTTGGCCGAAGGACGGCGACGAGGTGCTTGTTCGCGGCAAGCTGGATGTTTACGGCGCTTACGGCTCGTATCAGCTGTACGCGGCAACGCTGCTGCCGCTTGGCGCAGGCGCAAAAGCGCGGGCAAAGGCGCTGCTTAAGCAGAAACTTGAAGCCGAAGGTGTTTTTGACGTACGCAGCAAAAGACAGTTCCCGCGCTATCCTGACAAGGTGGCAGTCATTACCTCGCCCACAAGCGCCGCACTGCAGGACGTACTGCGTATTTCTTCGCAACGCTGGCCTCTTGCGGAGCTTGTTGTAATACCGAGTCTTATGCAGGGAGTTTCGGCAGCGGCTGAAATTACAGCGGCATTTGCCAAAGCAGCCAAAATACCGGAGCTTTCCGCGGTTATGTTTGTAAGAGGCGGCGGCAGCCGCGATGATCTTGATGTTTTTGACGTTGAAGAAGTCGTGCGGGTTGTGCGTGCGTGCCCCGTACCTGTCGTAACAGGGCTGGGACATCAGATAGACAGTACGCTGTGCGATTTGGCGGCTGACGCTGAAGCGCCTACACCGTCGGGAGCAGCGGAATTTCTTTTTCCTGACAGAAACGAAGTTTCCGCGCTGCTGGAAGGTGTTAAGGAAACGTTTACCGGCTCAGTGTATCACAGGCTTGACCGTGCAGAAAATTTTCTCAGCGACACAGCGGATCGTTTTAGATTTTCCTTGCTAAAAGGCTGGTGCGCACCGCTTAAAGATACGCTTGACGCACAATACAGGCTGCTTTCGGAAAGTATGAGACACAAACTTGTTTTTGCCGAAAACAGTCTTGCACGTCTTGCGGCGCGGCTTGACGACGTGTCTCCGCTGAATATACTCGCCAAGGGTTATACAGTCTGTCTGGACGGAAACGGACGTATGATACAGTCGGTTGACGGAGTAACTGCCGGTGACAAAGTTGATGTACACTTTAAAGACGGCAGCGCAAAAGCCATTATATGCGAAACAGAAAAGAAAGTCTCCTGATGTTGCCGCAAGCGGCAGGATGTTTGCGAAGTCAACAGGAATAACAGAGGAAAGAAATTTACGGAGGAAACAGGATGAAAACAGATTACAAAATAGCTGATATTTCACTTGCCGCGGAAGGGCGCAGAAGAATTGACTGGGCATGGCAGTATATGCCGGTGCTTCGTCTTGCATCGGAAAAATGGCGCGAAAGCAAGCCGCTTGCCGGTCATACGGTAGCAGCCTGTCTTCATCTTGAAGCAAAAACCGCATGTCTGCTCAGAGTTTTGAAAGAACTTGGCGCTGTGGTTGCAGCTGCCGGAAGCAATCCGCTTTCTACTCAGGACCCTGTCTGTGCGGCGCTTGCAGAGGAAGGTATTCACGTTTTCAGCCGCAGAGGAATGAGCTCTGAAGAATATTCCGAAAATTTGGCGCTGGCGCTTGACTGGGAGCCTGATATTGTCATAGATGACGGCGGTGACACGGTCGCAATGCTTGCCGAAAAAAGGCGCGACCTGATACCTCATCTGCTTGGCGGCTGCGAGGAGACAACTACGGGCATAAAACGTCTGCGTGCTATGGCAAAGCAGGGGGTACTGCCTTTCCCCATGCTTGCGGTCAACGATGCCAAGAGCAAACATCTTTTTGACAATCGTTACGGCACGGGTCAGTCTGTATGGGACGCTGTTCTTCGCACGACAAATCTTGTGGTTGCCGGCAAATATATAGTCGTTTGCGGTTACGGCTGGTGCGGAAAAGGCGTTGCAAAACGCGCCATGGGACTTGGCGGAAAGGTTATAGTTGTTGAAGCAGACCCTCACTGCGCGCTTGAAGCGCTTATGGACGGCTGTGAAATTATGGACATGAATCAGGCGGCAGAGGTCGGCAACGTTTTCATAACAGTAACAGGCGACATCAAGGTAATCCGCAGGGAGCATTTTGAAAAAATGAAAGACGGAGCAATTCTCTGCAATGCCGGACATTTTGACGTTGAAGTTTATCTGCCTGACCTCAAAGCGCTTGCAACAGAGAAAAAAGACACACGGACAAACGTGGAAACCTACGTTATGGCAGACGGACGCAGACTTCATCTGCTTGGAGAAGGACGTTTGGTCAATCTTGCGGCAGGAGACGGACATCCTGTTGAAATAATGGATTTGAGTTTTGCAATGCAGCTGCTGTCGGCTCTTTATATTGCCAATCACAAACTTGAAACCGCGCTGTATAATGTGCCTGAGGAACTTGACAGGCAGATTGCAGAACTTAAACTTGAGTCATTGGGACTTAAACTTGAAAAACTGACAGATGAACAGAAACGTTACCTCGAGGACTGGAGGGAATAACATGAAAATATACAAAAATGTAGTTGTGTGGGACGCAGAACACAGTAAAGCCGAGCTTTGCGACGTTGCCGTTGACGGTGCGGAGTTTGCCAAAATCGCAGCAGCCGAAACCTTGAACGGAGAAGTATGCTTTGACGGTAAGGGGCGTACTGCGCTGCTCCCGGGCTTTGTAAACGCGCACGGACATGCCTCAATGACGCTGCTTCGCGGACTCGGCGAAGATTTGCCGCTTATGGAATGGCTTGAAAAGCGTATATGGCCTGCAGAGGAAAAACTGACGGCAGAATATGCAAAAGCCGGCGCGAAACAGGCTATGCTTGAAATGCTGTCAACCGGTACCACCTGCTTTGCAGACATGTATTTCTTCATGGACGGTATTGCGGAGGCTGCGCTTGAAACAGGCATACGCTGCGGACTTTCACGCGGTATGATAGATGACAAGGACGGGACAAAGCTGCGTGAAAACCTTAAATTGGCAGAGCAGTACAACGGTGCCGGAGAAGGTCTTGTAAACGTTCAGCTTGGACCTCATGCGCCTTACACGATGACGTTCTACATGCTCAGAAACGTTGCCGAGGCGGCAATCAGCAAACGTCTCGGCGTTCAGCTGCACTGGCTTGAAACAAAAGACGAATGGCAGCACACGTCAATGTACGGGAAATTAACGCCTGAGCAGTGTCTTGAAAATTCAGGACTTACGAGGGTAAAAAATCTTGTGCTGTCGCACTGTGTATGGATTGATGAAAACAAGTACGGCTTCTACAAAAAAGACAATATTACGTTTGTCAGCAACCCGAAAAGCAACCTCAAACTCGGCAGCGGCGTTGCGCCGACAGCAAATTATCTCAAAGCCGGTATAAATGTAGCGTTGGGAACTGACGGAGCTTCAAGCAACAACAGCCTTGACATGTGGGAAGAAATGCGTTTTGCGGCGCTGACGCAGAAGGGATATTTCATGAACCCTGTACAGCTTAAGGCGGAGGAGGCGCTCAAAATGGCTACTGTTGCCGGCGCTAAGGCTCTTGGCTTTGAAAAAACGGGACTTATTAAAGAAGGCTGGAAGGCAGACTTTATGCTTGTTGACCTTGACGCGCCTCAATATATGGGGTGGAATGAAGAAAACCTTGCAGGCTACTTAGTTTATTCAGGCTCGTCAAAAGATGTCGCGGCAACGGCGGTTAACGGCAGAACGTTGTACGAGCGCGGAGAATTTAAGACGCTTGACAAAGAGAAGGTCATAGCAGACGCTCTTGCAGCCAGAAAAGGAATGATCGGATAGTACATACATTAAGTATCACCGGAAATTGAAAAGTCATTAAAGTTGTATAAATTCAGGAGGCAGTAACAATGCAGTACAGAACAGGCAAAGAATTGCGTGAAATGTTTTTGAGTTTTTTTGAGAGCAAAGGATGCAGAAGGCTTCACAGTTTTTCGCTGACACCCGACGATCCGACGCTTCTTTTTACAATCGCAGGCATGGTGCCGTTTAAGCCGTATTTTCTCGGCATAAAAACGCCGGAATTTACGCGCGCCACGACATCGCAGAAGTGCGTTCGCACAAACGACATAGAAAACGTCGGACACACGGCGCGCCACCACACTTTTTTTGAAATGCTCGGCAATTTCAGCTTCGGCGACTATTTCAAAAAAGAAGTTATTCCTTGGGCATACGAATTTTTGACGGAATACGTAGGACTTGAAAAAGAACGTCTCTATGTTACCGTTCACCTCAGCGATGATGAAGCCTACGATATTTGGAACAAGGCAATCGGTATTCCTGCGGATCATATCTACCGTTTTGACGAAGACAACGTGTGGGCATCAGGGCCTGTAGGTCCTTGCGGTTACTGCTCTGAAATACTTTACGATCAGGGAGAGGAATATTCCTGCGGAAAACCGACCTGTGCGCCGGGCTGTGACTGTGATCGCTATCTTGAAATTTGGAATCTTGTTTTCATGCAGTTCAACCGCGGCGAAGACGGCAGTTTAACACCGCTCCCGAAGAAAAATATTGACACAGGCATGGGACTTGAAAGACTTGCCTCTGTCGTTCAGAATGTCCCCACAGACTTTGAAACTGACCTTTTCCGCCCGATTATTGACGAAACGTGCAGGCTCGTCAACGTTGAATACGGACAGGATCCCAAAAAAGACCTTGCCGTGCGCGTTATTGCCGACCATATCCGCGCTTCGGCATTTATGATTTCAGACGGCATTCTTCCTTCAAACGAAGGCGGCGGCTATGTTCTTCGCCGTCTTATCAGACGCTGTGTGCGTTTCGGCCGTCTCATGGGTATAAATAACGCCTTTCTCACGGGGCTTCTTCCTGTCGTTGCCGAAGCCATGGGTGACGAATACAGTGAAATCAAAGAGCAGTTTGCCTTTATCAAGCAGGTGCTTGAGCTTGAGGAAGCGCGTTTCTCAAAGACACTTGCACAAGGCAGCGAACTTCTTGAAAATGCTGTCGCGAAGCTTAAAGAGTCAGGTAAAAATCAGCTTGACGGAGCAACTGCTTTCGAACTTTACGACACTTTCGGTTTCCCGTTTGAACTCACGGAAGAAATCTGCGAAGAAAAGCAAATTACCGTTGACCGCGAGGGCTTTGACAAGGCAATGGAAGAACAGCGCGAACGCGCGCGCAGTTCAAGCAGGCAGCTTGACGGACGTATAAAAAAGACAGCTTACACAACACTTGCCGACAAGCTTGGAGCAACAAAATTCCTCGGCTATACTGAAACAAAAGCAGAGGCAAAGGTGCTTGCAATCGTGGTTGACGGTGAAAATACCGACTCAATAGTGGCAGGCTTAAAGGCTGACGTAATTCTTGACGTGACACCGTTCTACGCGCAAAAAGGCGGTCAGGTCGGAGATAAAGGCGTCCTTAAAACCAACTGCGCTGAGTTTGTTGTAGATGATACGACATATCCTGCGTCTGAGCTTATCGTTCACAGCGGCAAGCTGATTTCCGGCGAGCTTAAGGTCGGACAGACAGTGTATGCTCAGATTGACGCTGAACGCAGAAAAGACATTCAGCGCCACCACACTGCCACGCACCTTCTTCAAGTGGCTCTTACAAGAGTTCTCGGAAACCACGTGCGTCAGGCAGGTTCGCTTGTTACACCGACTATGCTTCGCTTTGACTTCAACCATTTCCAGCCTGTGACATCTGAAGAAATTCGTGAGGTTGAAAAAATTGTTTACGCTGAAGTTTTGAAAAATACTCCGGTTGTCACGACAGAAATGGGCATTGAAGAAGCCAAAAAGACCGGCGCGCGTGCGCTGTTTGACGAAAAATACGGCGATGTTGTGCGCGTTGTTGACGTTCAGGGTTTCTCAACGGAACTTTGCGGCGGTACACACGCAAAAACAACCGGTGAAATCGGTCTTGTGAAAATTCTCCGTGAAGAGGGCATAGGCTCAGGAGTTCGCAGAATTACCGCAGTCTGCGGCAGCGAAGCGCTTCCGGTTGTTCAGTCAATGGGCAGCGCTCTTGCTTCGCTTATTGAACTTGTTGGCGGAGACATTGAGACTGTCGGCAGCAAAATCAGCAATATTCTTGACGAAAAGAAAGTGCTTGAACGCAGAAACAAAGAACTGCAGGTCAAAACTGCGGTCAGCAACATTGAAAATACTGTAAAACCGCGCGCAACCGTAAACGGTGTTGACCTCATTATCGAAAGTTTTGACGGTGTCACGCCTGATCTTATGCGTCAGATAGGCGACAGAATCCGCAAGAAATTCCCGGTTTCGGTAATTCTCGTTGTAGGCAAAGGAGACGAGAAGGCGCTTGTTACGGCTATGGCAAGCGACGAGGCAACAGCAAAAGGCGCGCACGCTGGCAGGACGCTTCAGCAGTTTGTCAGTGCCATGGGCGGTAAAGGCGGCGGAAAACCTAACCTTGCGCAGGGCGGTGTTGGTTCGACAGAAAAACTTGGCTATGCGATAAACGCGCTGGCAGAAAGTTTTGAAGGACTGCTGAAATAAATGAAAAGAATTCTTGCACTTGACATCGGCAGTGTAAGAATAGGAGTTGCAGTGAGCGATCCTCTGGGCAATTTTGCACAGGGGGTCGTTGTGCTTAAAGCACGCGGTGACTGGCTGTCCGAACTGGAAGCTCTTGCGGAGCGGTACGTCAGCCCTGATATTCTTGTCAGTCTGCCTAAACGCACTACCGGAGAAGAAGGTCCTGAAGCTGAAAATATCAGAGCAAAAGCCGCGCTTATTAAAGAACGGCTGCCGCAGTGCGAAATAAAATTCTGGGACGAACGTTTCACGACGGTAATTGCCAATCAGCTGCTGCTCGAAGCAGATGTTTCCCGCAGCGGCAGAAAACAGAAGATTGACAAAATTGCCGCGACAGTTCTTTTGCAGAGCTATCTTGACAGTCTGAAAGGATAAAATTTTGATGCCTGACACCGAAGGACTGAAAATAACGCCGTCAATGAAGCAGTATCTGTCATGGAAGGAAAAATATCCGGACTGTCTGCTCTTTTTCCGCATGGGAGATTTTTACGAAATGTTCTTTGAGGACGCTAAAATTGCCTCCTCAGTGCTTGATTTGGTGCTTACGTCGCGTTCAAAAGACGAAAATGCCGTGCCGATGGCAGGGATTCCCTTTCATGCCGTAAATTCCTACCTCGGAAGGCTTATATCGGCAGGCTACCGCGTCGCAATATGCGAACAGACAAGCGAACCCAACGGCAAAGAGCTTGTCGAACGCGAAGTGACGCGCATAGTTACCCCAGGCACTTGGCTGCCTGATGATTCCGACAGCGAAGGACGTATAGCGGCGGTAAACAGTGACGGAAAAAATTTCTCCGTAGCTTTGCTTGTCACAGGCACAGGAAGCCTGCACGCCGCAACCTTCGCGCAGGATACAGCCGTTGCCGCGCTTATGTCATTTAACCCAGACGAAATTCTGCTGAGAAAAGGCACGACGGAGCAGTTTTTGAAATATTGCGGCAATATGCTGAAATGCAGCTTTGTAGAGCGCGAAAAAGGCGAATTTGACGCAGGACAGGGGTCACGCTGGCTTTGCAAAAAATGGGGGCTTGCGACGCTCAAAGCAATGGAATTTGACGACAGAGACCCTGCGCTGGGCTGCGCCGCATGCGCGCTTCGCTATCTTGAAGAAACGCAGTTCTCAAAAGCTGAGCACGTCAGGTCGGTAACGCCGATACGCCCGACTCAGAACATGATTTTTGACCAGAGTACACAGCTTAATCTTGAGCTTATTGAACCTGCGGGGACTTCACTTTTTTCCGTCTTAAACCGCTGCAAAACGCCTATGGGAAGAAGACTGCTCAAGGATTGGATACTTGCCCCGCTGCAGGATATTGATGAAATTAAGCGCCGGCAGAGTTCAATCGGCTTGCTTGCCGGCGACAGAAAACTTTCCGGTGAGCTTGCAGACGCGCTTTCTGAGTGCAGCGACATAGCGCGCTCTGTCGGAAGACTCACGCTGAAAATGTCCTCGCCGCTTGACCTTGCCGCTGTCAGAAACACGCTGCGCAAACTGCCTGAAATCAGAGCTTTGGTGCATGAAACAGAGCTTGCAGACTGGATACGCGTGCCGGACATTTCCGATCTGTCCCATCTTCTCAATGTTGCTTTAACAGACGCGCCCCCGCGTTTTCTTCGCGACGGCGGCGTAATTGCTTACGGCTACAACTCTGAGCTTGACCATTGGAGAACTCTTGCGTCAGACTCAGCAGACTGGCTGAGGCAGTTTGAAGAAAGAGAGCGCGAACGCACCGGCATAAAAACGCTGAAATGCGGTGTCAACAAAGTTTTCGGATATTACATAGAAATTCCGAACGGCGCGCTGGACAAAGCGCCGGCTGAATATGTGCGCAAGCAGACACTTGTCAGCGGTGAACGCTTTATAACGGAAGAACTCAAAAATTTTGAAAGAGATATGTTCAGGGCAGGCGAAGAAATCGCCCGTCTTGAGGATAAACTGTACAACGCGCTGCTGCTTTCCGCTCTTGCAAAAAGCAGAGAACTGCAGATAATAGGCGACTATCTCTCACTGCTTGACGTTTTCCAGTCGCTTGCCAAAGCGGCGCGCGAAGGACGCTATGTCTGCCCTGAAGTGGACAGAAGCACCGATTTTATTGTTAAGGGCGGAAGGCATCCTGTAATAGAGGCTGCGCTCGGCAGACTGCCGTTTACGCCGAACAACATTGCTTTCAGCAGTGAAAAAGGACAGCGCATAGCAATTATTACAGGTCCCAACATGGCAGGCAAATCAACCTATCTTCGCATGGCTGCCCTGCTTGCGATTATGGCGCACATGGGAAGCTGGATACCCGCTGAACAGGCGCGCATAGGGATTATAGACCGTGTTTTCACGCGCATAGGCGCGAGAGACGAGCTTGCCAGAGGGCAGAGTACCTTCATGGTAGAGATGGTTGAAACAGCCAATATTCTCCGCAACGCGACAGACAAAAGCCTTGTCATTCTTGACGAGGTGGGGCGCGGCACGTCAACCTACGACGGACTTTCAATAGCGTGGTCGGTAATTGAATATCTTCACGGGCAGTCTGACCGTCAGGCAAGAGTGCTGTTTGCAACGCACTATCACGAGCTGACGAAACTTGCCGGAATGCTTTCCGGAGTTGTAAATCTCAGTATGGCAGTTGAAGAAAAGCCGGACGGCATAATTTTTCTGCACAAAATTGTTTCTATGCCGGCAGACAGATCCTACGGCATAGAAGTTGCAAAACTTGCGGGTGTGCCTGCCTCAGTTTTGCGGCGTTCGCGAGAACTGCTGCAGCAGTTTGAGGAAGATGCGGCAAACAAAGACACAGCGGAAGCCGTAAATCAGAATCAGATGACGCTTTTTGACATAAAGCAAGAGGCTGTGCTTGAGGAAATAGCAAATCTTAAGCCGGACGAAATGACGCCAATGCAGGCGCTTCAGCTTCTTTACAAACTCAAAAAGGCAAGCAGGGAGGCGCTGAATATATGACAATACACCGACTCGGCAGCGAACTTTCAATGAAAATAGCGGCAGGAGAAGTGATAGAACGTCCGGCATCTCTTGCAAAAGAACTTGTTGAAAACTCAATAGACGCCGGCGCGAAAAACATTACTCTTGAACTTGAACAGGGCGGAAAAACCAGCTTTATCATTGAAGATGACGGCTGCGGAATTGAATTTGCCGAGCTTCCGCTTGCGCTTGAACGTTACGCCACAAGCAAAATTTCAACAATAGATGACCTTGAAAACATACACACGCTCGGTTATCGCGGAGAAGCGCTGGCTTCTGCGGCGTCCGTCAGCCGTCTGGAAATAAGAAGCAGGACTGAAAATGTCGAAACGGGCGGCATTATTGCCTGCGAAGGCGGAAATATTACGCTTCACACCGAAATTTCCTGTGCGAAAGGCACAAGAATACAGGCTGACGACCTCTTTTACAATGTTCCCGCAAGACGAAAATTTCTCAAAACAGCGTCGGCAGAGCTTCGCAGAATTGTGCAGGTTGTCAACGATTACGCGCTGATACATCCTGAAATCAGCTTTACAATATTTTCGGACGGCAAAAAACTTTTGGACAGAATTGCCGTGAAAGATATTGACGAAGCACTGAGACTTCGCTGGGGTGCGGAAACAAGAATTTTGTACGCAGATTCCGCAAGAGCCGGTATAAACTGCCGTATCTGGTGGAATCCTATGCCAAACAGCAGACGTACGACAGTTTCCACTTTCATAAATGACAGACGCATCCAAGATACAACGGTAAAAGCTGCAATTACCTCTGCTGATGCCGCCGCGTACGGTGAGTGGCTTGTGCTTATTGCAATGCCGCCGGCTGAGGTTGACGTAAATATTCACCCTGCCAAACAGGAGGTGCGTTTCAGACATTCGCAGGATATATTTCGTGCAGTCTATTCAAACGCGCAGGCAATACTGAAGGATAAATATATGCCGGAAAAAACGACTGAAACTGCAGCTTTTTCGCCTCGTCAGGATTTCTTTGCCGCTATGCCGGCAACAGAGTTCAGAAAAGAAATTGTACACAATTCATCATACAGCGCGCCGCGTTCTTCAGCGCATAATTTATATTCTAAGAACAGCACCGTTACGGCGCAGAATATTTTTTCACCGTCAAAACTTGCTTCCGTGAACGCGGAAAATCCTTACGCACGAGTCAGCGAACCTGAAAATGAAACGGCGGAGAAAGACAGCTTTGTCTTTACTTCTGCTGAAAAACATCAGCATAACCTTGAAAGCCAATACATAGGACAGAGTTCAAAAGGATTTCTCATATTTGAAGTTGGCGACGGAATTGTCATAGTTGACCCTCATGCGGCGCATGAAAGAATTTTGTATGAGCAGATAAGAAAATCGTTCAAAAACGAAGTCGCCGTGCAGAAACTTGCAATACCGGAAACTATTCCGCAGGCGCTGCTTGCCGACGTTGCCGCAAGTGAAAAAGAACTTAAAAAACTCGGCTTTGTGTGTGAAGCTGGGCAACTGGCAGCTGTTCCGCTGCTTCGCGGACACGGAAAGCTGTCATCGCTTGAAATGCTGCGTTCAGCTCTTGCAGGGTTAAAAAGCGCCGTAAGCCCTGACAAAACCGATACAGAAGTATGGTGGAGAATAGCGCGGCTTGCCTGTAAGTCGGCTGTAAAACTTGGAAAACTTTTTGAACGCGAAGAAGCGGAACAGCTTATGGAAAAGCTGAAAAAATGCGATATGCCTTTTGCCTGTCCGCATGGCAGACCGACGCTTTATATTATTGAAAACGCAAAACTTGAAAAGATGTTTGAAAGATGAAAATAAAACTTATTGCAATTATAGGACAAACTGCAGTCGGCAAAACAGAATTGAGCCTGAAACTTGCCGAAGCGCTGAATGCAGAGATTATTTCAGTTGATTCACGTCAGGTTTACAGACACTTAAATATTGGGGCAGACAAAGTTTCGGCAGACATACGCGCAAAAATACCGCACCATCTTATAGACGTTATAGAACCTGACAGGATATTCACAGCGGCAGATTTTGCAGAGCTTGCCCGAAAGGCTATAAAAGATATAACTTCGCGCGGAAAAGTTCCGCTTTTGGCAGGCGGCACGCCTTTTTACTACAAAGCGCTGCTTGGTACGCTGCATGAAGATTTGCCGAAAGACGAAAAACTTCGTGAAGAACTTGAACGCGAGATTAAAGAAAAAGGACTTGCCGCGCTGCACGCTGAGCTTGCGGAGTATGACTCGCAGTCAGCAAAGAGAATCCACAGAAATGATCCGGTACGCACGATGCGCGCCGTTGAAATTTACAGGCTTACAGGAAAATCGTCAAGCTGGTGGTACGAACATCAGGAAAGAAAAGAGCCGCCGTACGATATACTCTACATAGGTTTGACGCGCAACAGAGACGAGCTGTACGAAAACATAGCAAAACGCGCTGCACAGCAGTTTGAAAACGGATATTCCGAAGAAGTTCAGCGGCTGCTTGACCGCGGCGTTGACGAAAAAATGCCCTCCCTGCAGGGTTTCGGCTACAGAGAACTCGTGCAGTATCTCAAAGGAGAATGTACATACAAAGAAGCGCTTGAAGGCGACATACGCTCAACAAAAGCATTCTCGCGCAGACAAATGACATGGTTTAAGCATTTTGAGCCGTGTATATGGTACAATCTTTCTGAAATCAGCGGCGAAGAACTGCTTGAAGACGCGTTGCGCAAATGCAGGGAGCATTTATTTAAGCCGTCAGCCTAAGCCGAGCGCTGAAAGCGCGGCGCAAGCGTACAGTACAACTACTTGTAAAAAGACTGCATAATGCGTGCTGTATGCCAATCAATCGAGGTGTGATTTATGAAGATAATTACAGCAGATCCGATAGGTATGTGTTTTGGGGTAAGACGTGCGATAAACACGCTTGAAAAAGCGCTTGCCGAAAATCACACGGTATATTCGCTCGGCAGTCCCATTCACAACCCGCAGGAAATAGACAGGCTTCGTCAGCTCGGACTTATGCTGGTGGATACGATAGACGAAATTCCCGACGGCGCCGTTGCCTTTGTGCGGACACACGGCGTAACGCCGCAAATTTACGCGAAACTTGTAAAAAAATGCTCCGCAGTAATTGACGGCACCTGCCCGTTTGTCAAAACAGCGCAGGAAAGAGCAGAATCATTGTCAAACGAAGATTACACAGTTGTAATATCGGGAGACAAAAATCACCCGGAAGTGCAGGCAATAACCGGTTACGTCAAGGGGACTGCCGAAGTAGTTTCCAACACAGCGGAAATTCCTGCTGAACTTAAAGGAAAACGTTGCGGCATAATCAGCCAGACGACACAGAAAACGACTGTTTTTTCAGAGCTTGTCAGCGCATTTGTTGACATAGCTCCCGAAATTAAAGTATATAATACTATTTGCAAGGCAACGCTTTCGCGTCAGGAATCTGTAAAAAGGTTGACCTCAAGCGTTGATGGTATTATAGTACTTGGCGGTCACAACAGCGCAAACACAAGAAACCTTGTCCGCATAGCTGATGAGGCTTGTGTTTCGGCATTGTGGATTGAAAAAGCAGACGAAATTGACAGGAGGTGGCTGGAAGGCAAGGAAACTATCGGAATAGCCGCGGGGGGCAGCACTCCCGACTGGCTTATCAAGCAGTTGATTGAAAAATTACAAAAGATGTAAAAATCAAAGGAGTAGGAAAAAAATGGTAGACGAACTTCGCACAAACGAAGAAAATGCAGCAACAGAAGAAGTAACAATGGAGCAGCTTATGCAGCAGTATGATGCCGATTCGGCGGATAAATTCCAGCGCGGAAAAATCGTTGAAGGCAAAATACTTGAGGAAACGGAAGAAGGCTGGCTTGTAGATGTAAACTACAAATGCGAAGGCTTTCTCCCGCGCAGAGAATGGACCACACAGACACTTTCTGATAACACGCCTCTGCCGAAGGCAGGCGACATAATCAGAGTTCAGATTATGAGCATGGGCAAAGGCGACGAGGCACAACTCGGTCTCAGCCGCTGGCGTGTGGTTTTTGACGAATGCTGGAACGCAGTTGAAGAAGCAGCCGCAAAAGGCGAGCTTGTAACAGTCAAAGGACTCCGTAAAGTCAAAGGCGGACTTATCGCTGTTTACAAAGGCGTTGAAGGCTTTATCCCCGTTTCGCAGCTTTCAGAAACAGGACGCGGCGTAACAGCAGACGATTTCGTCGGAAAAGAATTCGAAGTAAAACTCATGGAAAAAGACCGCCGCAAACGCCGCCTTGTCTTCTCACGCCGCGTTATCGCCGAAGAAGAGGCAAAAGCCCTTAAAGAAGCGTTCTTCGAAAATGCAAAAGAAGGAGACATAGTTGAAGGCACAGTCGTAAGCGTTCCTTCCTTTGGCGCGTTCGTCAGCCTTGGCGCAGTTGAAGGTCTTGTCCACATCAGCGAACTTGGCTGGAAGCACAGCGCGAAGCCGTCAGATTCAGTCAAAGTCGGTGACAGCGTTAAAGCAAAAATAGTCAAGCTGGACAAAGAAAACGGCAAGGTTTCCCTCAGTATCAAAGCAACACTGACAGATCCATGGGAAAATGCAGACACCAACTGGCCAAAAGGCACCGTTACAGACGGTACTGTTGTCAATCTTACAGACTTTGGTGCATTTGTAGAAATAGAGCCCGGACTTGAAGGTCTTGTGCATATAGGTGACCTCAGCTGGAAACGTGTCAAAAAAGCAAGCGACATTCTCAAAAAAGGCGACAAAGTCAAGGTTTCTATCATTGACGTTGACATGGAGCGCAAACGCCTAAGCCTCGGTTACAAACAGCTTCACGACCCGTGGGCAAGCATTGACGAAAAATACAAACCTGAGCAGGAAGTCACGGCGAAAATACTCAGACTTGCAGATTTCGGCGCATTTGCAGAACTTGAAGCAGGCATTGAAGGACTTGTTCACATTTCACAAATTTGCGCAAAGAGAATCGAACATCCGAAGGAAGTTCTTAAAGTCGGTCAGGAAGTTAAGGCGAGAATTCTTGACGTTGACCCTGTCGCGCGCCGTATCCGCCTGTCACTCCGCACTGCCGAAGAGGAAGAAGCAATCCGTCAGGAAAGAGCAGAGGCAAGAGCAGCAAAAGCAGAAGCGCTTGAAAAGAAGAAAGAAGAGCGCGAAGCCCGCAGAAAAGCGGCAGAAGCAGCCAAAGCAGCAGAAGAAGCGCAGTTCCCGAAAGAAGAAGTCAGCGTTACAATCGGCGATTTCCTAAATCAGGACAAATAAGAATAAATGTAAGAAACAGCCCGTCCGAATGGACGGGTGTTTTTTGCTGTTACCGCTAACTGAGTTTCTTTATTCTACCATAGGAGGCTTCTTGCTTATTTACAGACTTTTTTTCTACAGACTCGCTGTTTGCGTTCGGCGTAGCCACAGTGCAGAGTTCGTTATCTTTAATCTTTTTAGTCGAAGTGAACTATTGAGCGATGCTTGCAGACAGATATTGGTATACCGTTTCTCGAAATGTTTTTAACTATCAGTCGTCCGCGGTTATTTCAAATTATATTTTTTCAAAAGTTCTTCGTATTGTCTGTTGAGTTCAAGTTCTTCATGTTTGCTTTTTTCTTGCATGTTCAGTGACTTTTCATCAGGAATTTTTTCGTTCGACCCTTTTTTCACGCTTTGTACGACTTCTTCCTGTGGCTCAACGGCGGTATTGACTTCCTGCGGAGTGTTGTTTTCATGATAGGTTTCGTCGTCCTGAACAGCTTCTGTCGGTACTGAAGTGTACCGGTATCTTGCCTCTTCGCTGTCAACAGGGGCAAGTATCAGTTGCGGCGCGTTCTTGTCGCTTCTTGCTGAAGTTGTGCTACCTCCGTGCATTGGGCAGTATGTCTGCGGGGCATTTCCTGCCGGAAGCATGATTGTTGTCGATTTGCAGCCGTCTGTAGCAAGGAAGCCTGTCTGAGTGCAGACAACTTTTGCTTCAACTGCGGCATCTGAAGGTGTCGCAAAGGCTGCCGGTGTTTTGAGCTGTTTTACGGCAAAGGTCATAAATGCTTTCCAAACAGGGGCGGCGGCCGTTGTGCCTGTCGCATGACCGCCGAGCGGTTTATGGTTATCATTTCCTGTGTAAACGACTGCGACTATGCCTGGTGTGCCTCCTGCAAACCATGCGTCTGTCCAGTCATTTGTGGTTCCTGTTTTGCCGAAGCTCTGATATCCGGCGACGTTAGCGCCTGCGCCTGTGCCCCAGCCCATTACCTGTTGCAGCAGTGAGCGCACGAGTACGGCTGTGGTGGGGGATATGGCGTTTTTGACAACGGCTGTATTCTGTTCGAGAATTTCCCCAATGTTGTTTTCGATTTCTTTAATGCCGTACGGCTCAACGCGGTTTCCGTTGTTGGCGAAAGCAGAGTAAGCGGCGCACATTTCAAGCGGTGTAACGCTGGCAGAACCAAGTGATATTGAAAGGTCTTCCGGCAGATATTTGGGCGATATGCCGACTCTTGTGGCAAAATCGATGACGCTGTTGACACCGACTATCTGACAAAGGCGCACTGCCACAGTATTCAGCGATTTTGCAATGCCTGTCATAAAGGTAATTTCACCGTTGTATTTGTTTTTGCTGTAATTTGACGGCGACCAGCCGTTTTCAAATTTCAGCGGAGCGTCAAGCAGATGGTCAACAGATCTGTACCCCGCTTCGATGGCGGCGGCATATACGAACGGCTTAAAGGAAGAGCCCGGCTGTCTGTATGCCTGAGTGGCGCGGTTAAATTTGCTTGTCGCGTAATCTCTTCCGCCGACCATAGCAAGTATTTCTCCTGTTGCAGGGTCTAATGCAACCAAAGCGCCTTCGTGCGGCATTTTTGAGACAAGATCTTCCGCTTTTTGCTGTACTTTAATGTCTATTGTTGTGTAAACTTTCAGTCCGCCGCGGTAAACCTGATCTGCTCCGTAGGTGGGAAGAAGATGTTTGAAGAGCAGATAAGAGACAAAATAAGGTGCGTCCGGAATGTAAAAACCGGTGCTGTTGTTCTTTTTCTTGGACAGCTTCGGCTGTTCTGTCAGCGCCTTATCGCAGTCATCTTTTGAAATCCAGTCAAGATCAAGCATACGGCGAAGAACATATTGCTTGCGGGTGTCAGAATAATCCTTGTTCTTAAACGGCGAATACCTTTCCGGAGCTGCAACAAGCCCTGCTAAAATCGCGCTCTCTGCTATGTTAAGCTCTCCGGCATGCTTCCCGTAATAACTTTTTGCTGCAGAGTCAATGCCGTAAGCGCCTCTTCCCATGTATATTGTATTAAGATACATTTCAAGAAGCTGGTCTTTGGAATAAATCTTTTCGAGACGCAACGCGACGACAGCTTCCTTTATCTTTCTTATAATAGTCTTCTCCTTGGTAAGGAAAAGATTTCGCGCAAGCTGCTGTGTAATAGTGCTTCCGCCTTGATGCGCGCCGCGGAACACAAGATCTATTGTTGCCGCGCGCAAAATAGAAAGAGGTCTTATTCCTGAATGTTCATAAAACTTGTCATCTTCCGCGGCAAGAATAGCCTTCACCATCCAAGGCGAAATCGAGTCAAGCTTAACCCAGCTTCTGTTTTCCTGAAACAGCTTGGTGATTTCCTGACCGTTTCTGTCATATATAACAGTAGCAAGACTTGGCTTGTGTGCAAGTATCTCCTGAGAACTCGGCAGCTTATGAGCTACCAGCACAACAGTTACAGTGAGCAGCACAAAGCAGACTGCAGCGAATATGAGAGCAACAGGTACCAGCTTTTTCAGCAGGGAATCAGCTTTTTTATCGTTGTTGTTAATGGCAAAGCGCCTGTCGTCCTTAAAAGTGTAAGACAAAACTATCCAACCCTTCATATATAAGGTATAAAGATTTTACATCATATTGCCCCGTAACGCCATTAAAATTAAAATTTTTTTAACTTTTTTGCAGAAAAATTCAAAATAGGGGTTGCAATATTTCAAAACGTGTAGTATTATTTCACCCGTCGTCGCGAGAAAAGTTGTTTCTCAGGCGGCAAGCACCTTGCCAATAGAATACAGTACGTAAGTAATAACTAATGAGTTTCCGGAATCAAACGGAGAGTTTGATCCTGGCTCAGGACGAACGCTGGCGGCGTGCCTAACACATGCAAGTCGAACGGGTCTAAAGAGCTTGCTTTTTAGATTAGTGGCGGACGGGTGAGTAACGCGTAAGAAGCTGTCCGATGCAGGGGGACAACAGACGGAAACATCTGCTAATACCCCATAAGCCTATGGGTAAAAGAATAATCGGCATCGGAGGTGCTTGCGTCCTATCAGCTAGTAGGGGCGGTAAAAGCGCACCTAGGCGAAGACGGGTAGCCGGACTGAGAGGTTGACCGGCCACATTGGAACTGAGACACGGTCCAGACTCCTACGGGAGGCAGCAGTGGGGAATATTGGGCAATGGGGGAAACCCTGACCCAGCGACGCCGCGTGAATGAAGAAATCCTTCGGGATGTAAAGTTCTGTTGTATGGGACGAGAGAGAGACGGTACCATACGAGGAAGCCCCGGCAAACTACGTGCCAGCAGCCGCGGTAATACGTAGGGGGCGAGCGTTGTCCGGAATTACTGGGCGTAAAGCGCACGCAGGCTGATTGTTAAGTCAGATGTAAAATAGTGAGGCTCAACTTCATTATGCGTCTGATACTGGCAGTCTAGAGTATGTGAGAGGGAAGCGGAATTCCCGGTGTAGCGGTGAAATGCGTAGATATCAGGAGGAACACCGGTGGCGAAGGCGGCTTCCTGGCACAAGACTGACGCTCATGTGCGAAAGCCAGGGCAGCGAACGGGATTAGATACCCCGGTAGTCCTGGCCGTAAACGATGGATACTAGGTGTGGGTGTCGCAGGGCATCCGTGCCGGAGTTAACGCGATAAGTATCCCGCCTGGGAACTACGGCCGCAAGGCTGAAACTCAAAGGAATTGACGGGGGCCCGCACAAGCGGTGGAGCACGTGGTTTAATTCGATGCAAACCGAAGAACCTTACCTGGATTTGACATACATGTGGTAGTGAAATGAAAGTGGAACGACCTTAGCTTGCTAAGGAGCATGAACAGGTGCTGCATGGTTGTCGTCAGCTCGTGTCGTGAGATGTTGGGTTAAGTCCCGCAACGAGCGCAACCCCTATTGTCAGTTGCTAACAGGAGAGCTGAGCACTCTGGCGAGTCTGCCGCCGACAAGGCGGAGGAAGGTGGGGACGACGTCAAATCATCATGGCCTTTATGTCCAGGGCGACACACGTGCTACAATGGCCGGCACAGACGGAAGCTAGTCCGCGAGGACATGCGGATCCTCGAAAGCCGGTCCCAGT
>JAZRZG010000095.1:0-8014 GCA_045601305.1 Synergistaceae bacterium | reverse complement strand
TGTCTTTTCCGAGATTGTCGCTGAATATGGTTACCTGAACGCCTTTTTTGACCGCGCGGAGCAGTTCAAGCGTTTTCAGCCCGATGTAGTTGTCTATGACATAGATGCTTTTCTTTGCCGATTTGTAGATTTTCGTGTAGGCTTCTTCCGCTTCTATTTTCTGTCCGTCAAGTATCAGGAAATGTTTGTAGCTGTCGGGGTCTATGAAGTTATCCATTACTTTTTGCAAATCAGCTTTAACGTCGGCAATATCTTCTTTCATATCTGATATTTCCTGTGTATGCAGGGTTAGCAAAGACATTGCGTCTGTTCCGATGAGGCTTCTGTTTTCGCTGATATAGTCTTTCATGCCTTTGAAAAGGCGTATGAGAGCCTTGCTCTGCTGTACTGCCAATTCGCCTTTAAGTACCGTCATAAGCATATATATGCCCTGTTCGGTGAAAACGTAGGGGGTATATGTTCTGCCGCCTTTCATGCCTTTTGTCTGTATTATCGAGGTCACAAATTGTGACCTCGATAAATATTCAGTTTCTTCAAGGGTCAGCTGAAACATAAAATCTTCTTCAAATTTCTCTTTGTTGCGCGCGACCTGCTGATTAAACGCTTTTGTCGTGTAGCCGTAAATCGCCGCAAGGTCGCTGTCAAGCATTACGCGCTGTTCGCGTATCGTATAGATTTTGTTCCTGATGTTTTCCTGCGTTACCAATGCGATTTCGTTTTTAACAGCCATATCCGTCCCGCCTTTGTCGTTCGTTCTTAACTTTCTGCAATATATTTTACAGCATATTTTTCTGAAAATGTCATTTGTCAAATGACATTTTTTCAGAAATTTGTGGTATAGTGGCAATCAAAACTCACTGCTTTTTCCAACCTTTTCAAAAATCCCGACCACGCGGACAGACATATGTCCGCGTAGCGGTGGTAAAGTTGTTTTTCAGCAGATTTTACATTCCACTCTTAAAAAAACGCCGGAATTTGCTCATATCATCGGCGATTATTCCTGCAAAATTTTCCTTCTGGTGAACAAATATTTTACCGTAACAGCAGTATCATCGCGGTAAACGACTGCTTCGGTCAGGTATATATAATGGGCCTTCGAGATTATATTTTTAGGTTTTAAATCTATAACCAGCATATAACGTTTTGACATTTTTTCTTTGCCGTCATAAAAACACTGCTCCGGCTTACTGCGGGGAATGTCCAGTTTTTGTGCTTCAATCATCCAGTCCAGACTGTAATTTTCGTCAACGATACAGGCGTTTAACTCCAAGGCTTCGTTATATTCGCGCAATTTTTGTATTACGCTGCTGTTAAAATCTATTACAGGATTTGCTGCCCGCGGGGCTTCGGCAGAAAAATCAGCTGTGATTTTTCCATCGTGTATATCTTTTATAAATTCAGCTGACAAAATATTTCTGCACTGCAGATACGCGCAGTCAATTTTCATCGCGTCAGTATGCAGCTGCAAAACTTCCGCAAACTTTACCGCAACGCCGAAACAAAGCGCCGCGCTCAGCAGGGCTGTTATTAAAATCGGAATAAACAGCGATACGCTTATTATTCCGCTGTGTTTTGAGGGAAATTGCCGTTTCTTACGCAATTTGGCAGGCTCCATACTGTCTTGGACGCATAAAGTGAGGTTGCTGCGTCAAGATTTTTCCATTCGGAAATCAACTGTGAATTTGTACTGTCTTCAGCAAAATCCAAAAGGTGAATTTTTCGGCCGCTGTTTTTAACATTTCCGCTTGCAAGGATATATACTGTTAATTTCTTTTCTTCGTTATCATCATCAAGATAAAATCTGATATCGGCAATCCCGTCAACGCGGGGCTGGTCGCCCGTGGTTCTGTAATCTTTGGTATATAATTTTCCGTTCTGCGCATAGACTTTCAACGCGCAAAAAAGGTACGGCGTCTCAATTTCCGGAATACTGAACAGTTTTCCGTTCGGCGTATTAAGCGTAACTTCGTTTTTGTAAATATTTCTGACGCACAACGGCTGAGGAGAGGGTGTCATTCCGCCAAAAAGCAGATAATTTTTAATATTTTGAGGAATTGCCGCGCTGCTTGCCTTGAGGTTGTCAGACGGAAGATTTTTATTAAGCTGTACTGTACCTTGTGAGCTGCGGCTGATTTTTGTCGTTGTATATACAGAGCAGCTTTTGGCATACGCTGTTTTAAGCATCGCGTTTTCTCTGCCGTTAAATGAAATTACCGATACTGGTCCTTCCCATGAGAATGGCTCTGCCTGTATGTTCTGAAACGATTTTTGATATTCCGCAGCTTCGGACGGCATACCGTAACCGCAGTAAAATACGGGCAGCTTTAGCAAGGATTCGGCTGAAAGAATTTTCTGCACGGCACATCTTTGATCGTACATCAAGATTACTCTGTCGCTTGTCTGTTTCAGAAGACCAAGCAGAACGGGTATAAATATGCCGACAATAAACGCAGAGGCAAGTAACTCTACCAGTACGGAGGCTGTGTGCTTAACGTTTTTTCCACAGCACATAATTAACCTTCGAAGCTCCGTTGACACTGTGTTTTGGGATTATTTCAACTACGCATATCCCATCGGCTGTTTCTTTTACGAAAGTATTGTAATTACAGTTAGAATTAATACTGTTATTAAGCATTAAGCCGGCTGCAATTTCCATTTTATATTTTTGCAGCGAATAATTGCCCTTGGATTTAATCGCCAGTTTATCGGCACATATTATCAGTGAATAAACTGATAATATGAATATCATGGCTATTGTCACGGCAACAACGGTCTCTATGAGAAAATATGCTTTTTTCCTGTTCTGCCGCATAATTTAATCTATATTTGACATATAAAGTTCGTCTGCGCTGATTTCAGAATTCAGAATTTTGTTTCTCAGCGTTTCTTTCAGCGGCACCATTCCGTTTTTCTCAGCATATTCCTGCATCTCCGCTATAGTTGCGCCTTTAACCGTCATATCGCGCATTGTATTATCAAGCACAAGAATTTCAGCGATAACAGTTCTGCCGTTGTTCCCCGTATATCTGCACATTTCACACCCTTCTGCTTTTGCTGTTTTTGTTCCGATTGGCACATGCAGCAATTCAGCAGTTTGTTCATCCGCAGGGCAGCTTACCTTGCAGCTGGGACATAATTTACGGACAAGACGCTGCGCAACAACATATTTTAAGGAAGCAGCGATAAGATACGGCGGGATTCCCATATCTGCAAGTCTGCCTACAGCGCTTACAGTATTGTTCGCATGTACCGTGCTCAGCACAAGATGACCTGTCAGGGCGGCTCTCACCGCAAGCTGCGCGGTTTCTAAATCTCTGATTTCTCCTATCATAATCTTATCCGGATCCTGACGCAGTACAGAACGCAGTATATTGCTGAAACTTAAATCGATCTGATCATTTACCTGTACCTGATTTACTCCCTCGATTGTATATTCCACAGGGTCTTCGATACTGATAAGATTACTCCTTGAGCTGTTGAGTTTTCTCATAAGCGCGTGCAGTGTTGTTGATTTACCGCTGCCTGTAGGTCCCGCTATCAATATCAGCCCGCTGTCATATTTTATGGCGCGCTGCAACAGTTCAATATCTTTTGTCTGAAATCCGAGCTTTTCAAGTTCAAAATCCCCTCTGTTTTGTTTCAGCAGTCTGAGAACTATTTTTTCACCATGAATTGTAGGTAACGTTGAAACTCTGATATCGACAAAATCGCTGTCGGAATAAAACATTCTGCCGTCCTGCGGATGTCGTTTCTCCGCTATGTCAATATTTGAAACAAGTTTAATTCTTGCGGCAATGTGCGCGTAAACTTTTGAGTCAACGTTTAACAAATTTACAAGAACACCGTCAATTCTGTATCGTATTCTCGTTATTTCACCGAACGGCTCAAAATGTATATCGGAAGCATTATCAGCTATACACTTTTCCAAGAGCATATCCAAAAAATCTGTAACCGGACTTTTTTCGCTGAGTAATTTTGCAATATTCGCCGGTACATCGCTTTCTTTATATTTTTTGATTTCAGACGCGTCAATTCCGGAGTACAATTTGTAAAATATGCTGATTGCCTTGACAAGAGACGTTTTTGGAACAACGCATATATCAATTTGCGGGGCTATATGTTTTAGTTCGTTTATAACGATAATATCTGAGGGATCATAAACTGCGATTTTCAACTTCCCGCTGTCATATTCAAGCGGCAGCACTTTCAGCCGCGACGCGACAATTTCCGGAAGTCTGAGCAGCGCGGCGGCAGAAGGTTTTAGGTCGCTGATATTGCAGTATTCACAGGTAAAAATTATTGAAAGCAGTTTGGCAAAAGCTGTATCCGGGATCTGAAAACGCTCTAATCTTTTACCCAGCTGAACACGGTCGGCGCAAAAATTCAATATTTCGCTTCTCTCATCGGGAGAAATATTCTGTTTTTCTAAAATTTGCGTAATTTTTTCACGCTGTTCGCTGTTTATCACTGTCAACCCGTCCCTGTCGAATTTTATTTATCAAAGATATTTTACAACATATTACTTGCGGATGTGTACAAAAAATTCCGGCTGCTGCCGGAATTTATGCTTATTTGAAAAGGTCTTCAGTTTCTGTTTCTTCTTCCGTAAATTTCTTGTTCGGCGCATCGCCCCAGAGTGAATCAAGGCGGTAGTAGTTGCTGCCCTCTTTGCTGAGAATGTTGATTACAAGATGTCCAGCGTCAACAAGGCACCATTTGCTGCTGTTTTCACCTTCGACCTGATACGGCGTCTGTGTCTTGTCAAGAATTTCTTCCGCCGCGTCGCGCAGTGTCCGCGCGTGAAGGTCGCTTCGCGCTATGGCTACGACAAAGGCTTCCGTGAAACCTGACACTTCGCTCAAATCATGCACACTGACTTCAAGCGCCTGCTTTTCCATAAGCGCGTCAACCACAGGCTGATAGGTTTTCATAAAATTTTCGCTTGGCTGAGTCATTATATTTCCCTCCTGTTTATTGTTTATTGTCTGTTCCGTTGATTTTATCAAGCAGTTTAATTATATCTTTATGGTCGTGACCGATTATAATCGAGGCGTAAAATGCCTGATTGTTCTGCCGCACAAGATTTTTCGGTACGTTAAGCAGTTCGCCGAGCTTGCTTGCGCTTTCGGCAACGCGGCTGTCCGCGCCTATCGGATAGACAACATTGCTGTACATATAATCGTAGTGTTTTGCGTTTCCCTTATACACAACATCTACTCCAAGTTCCTGAAGGCGCTGCGCGACTGCCTGCGATATGCCTTTTTCGCCTGACCCGTTAAGCACCGCGACAGGCTGTGTGATGTCTTTAACTATTTTCAGCATTTCTTCGCGGCTTTTAACTGCCGGCTCGCTTCTGTCTGACGCGGCAGAGCCTGAACGTACAACTTCATCGTTTGCTGATGAATAGCCTTTTGTGTATCCGGCTGAAACACCTTTCTCGCCAAGTTTGCTGTTTCCGGTGCGAAGCTCCTCAACTGTAGCGTTGATAAACTGTTTTCCCGACTCAGGATTTCCAATCCAGTAGCTCAGTCCGTCAACAATTTCTGCCGTTCCGAACAGCGTGCTCATGTAGATATTTTCGCGCTTAAATTCCGCCTTTGCAAAACCTGCAAGAGCAGTCGCAAGCCGTACCGGCATATTTGTCTTGAAAACTTCCATAGCGTTCGCCACTATTGACGGGAAACGCACTATTACCTCAGGCGAATATGCTTTTTTCAGCAACGCTTTTATAAACTGCTGCTGCCGCTGTACTCGTCCTATATCCCCCAGAGAGTCCTTTCTGAAACGAACGTAATGCAGCGCAGTTCTCCCGTCCAGATGCTGACGACCTGCGTCTATGTTAATGTCAAGATGTCCGGCACGGTCAACATAGCGCATTTTCTTTTTAACATCAATAGTAACTCCGCCAAAGGCATCAACAAGTTTCGGGAAATTGTCATAGTCAACTATAACGTAATAAAGTATCGGCTCATGCAGATAGTTTTCAATGGTTGTTTTGAGAAGCTCAGGTCCTCCGAACGCAAAGGCGCTGTTCAGCTTATGATTGCCGTGCCCGGGTATGTAAACTCTTGTGTCGCGCGGCAGCGCAAGCACCTTGACACACTTGTCATCAAGCTCAACCGTGACAAAAAGTATCGTGTCAGAACGGCGTGTGCCTTCCACGTCATCTTCTCCGAGCACCAGCATATTGAAATGTCCCTGTTCCATCAGCTCTTTGTATTCAGGCGAATCTTCGCCCAATGTTGATCCGATGTCTCTTGTAATATCCTCGCCTGTTGCGCTGAACGCCGAATAGAAACGCCACACAGCGCCTCCCGCAAACGCAAACATAACAAGAACCGCAAGCAGAATGACAAGTTTTGCAGCTGCAGGCACAGGACGCTTGCGTATGTATGATATGCGTTCGCCGTCAATTATTACCTTTCCTCTTTTTTGTCTGTTAAACATATAATCCCTTTTCTTTTATGTACTGTGCTACCTCGTCCGGCACAAGATATCTTATGCTGCGACCGTCTGTCAGTCTGCGCCTTAGTTCTGTGCTTGAAATTACGAGCATGGGCATTTCAATCGGAATAACTGCTTCACTCACATTTTTCGGCAAATTTGCAAGTTTTTCCCGCGGATATCCGCTGCGGCTCACCGCAACCAAACGACAGAGCTTCACAAGTTCTTCAGGCTCTTTCCATGACATTATATCAAGAACTGAGTCAAACCCTACGATGAAATACATCTCTGCTTCGGAATATTCCGGCTGACTTTTCAGAGCTTTCAGCGTTTCATGAGTGTAGCATTTGCCTGTTTTTTCAATTTCAAGGCGCGACACCGAAAAATATGGGCAGCAGCGCGTTGCAAGCACAGTCATGCGATAGCGGTCTTCTGCCGAAGCAAGACTGCCCTCTTTGTGCGGCGGATTTCCCGCGGGCATAAAAACAACTTCGTCAAGCGAAAGCGCTTCGCGCGCTTCCTCTGCCGCGCGAAGATGACCGAAATGTATGGGATCGAAAGTCCCTCCCATAATTCCGATTTTTTTCGCCGGACTGTATGCGCTCATTATTCTCCGCCTTCATCCTCCGACGGATAGTAATCAGGATAGAATGCAAATTCATTGTATCCTATAACTATTATATCGCCTTTTACCGCTCCTGCGGTCTCCAATAGCTGCTCAACCTTGTATTTGCGAAGCAGTTTTGTGAAACGCGCAACGTTTTCCTGCTGGGTAAAATCAAATCTTTCGGCTGCCTTTTCAAGCCCCTTGTAGAACACTCTGTAACCGCCGCCGTGCATTGCTACAATCTGTACTTTGTTTGCGCCGCGCGTCGGCATTTCAGGCAGTTTTTCGGCGATGGCATAAAGTCTTACTTCACTGTGCGGACGCGGATGTTTGTTTGCAAAGGCGACGATATACTTCGTAAGTTCAGCCACATTTTCGCCTGTAACAGCAGACAGCGCGCATAATTTTATGCCAATTCCGTCAAAATACTCCCTGAGTTTTGAAAGTTTTGCCTCGCGTTCCTCACCGAGCTTATCACATTTGTTTGCCGCGACAAAATACGGGCGTTTGCCAAGCTCCGCGTCATACGAAGCAAGTTCCGAACGTATTGTAGAAAAATCGTTTATGATGGTTTCAACGTCGCCCGCTGACACGTCCAAAACGTGGATTAACATACGGCTTCTGTCAATATGACGCAGAAATTCAAGCCCCAGTCCCTTATTTTCGTGAGCGCCTTCAATCAGCCCCGGAATATCCGCAAGCACAACGCGTTCAATGCCGGTGTTTATGACACCGAGATTAGGCGAAAGCGTTGTGAACGGATAATCGGCAATTTTCGGCTGTGCGTTTGAAATTGCCGCAAGAATGGATGATTTGCCGGCGTTTGGAAGTCCGACAAGAGCAATATCCGCGATAAGTTTCAGTTCAAGCCGAAGAGTTATTTCTTCGCCCATATCCCCCTTTTCGCAAAAACGCGGTGCTAGCCTGCGCGCATTTGCAAAACAACGGTTGCCTCTGCCGCCT
>JAZRZG010000094.1:0-7349 GCA_045601305.1 Synergistaceae bacterium | reverse complement strand
TCGGCGGCAATAATGCTCTTCTCGTTTGTATTCGGCACCGTGTCACCTGTTGCGGCGTCGCCGTTTATTACATGGAGTCAGTTTCCTAAAAACAGCGCAGGACATCCCAACCGGCTTGTGTATAACGGAACCAACTGGGTTAGAATTACGGATAATTGCATATTAATGTCCAATACAACTACTTCAGGAGCCATGACGTGGTCATCTGCTAACAGCTGGGCAAATAGTTATACCAATAAGATTACAGATTCTTATGAAACGAAAATCAAAGGAGAAACAAGGCTTTTAACCAGAGATGAGGCCGCTGCCATGGGAGGAAATGCCGAGAGAAATTTTACTACAAGATGGTGGACAGTGACATCCAGTGGAGCTGGTAATCACTATCAGATATTTACTGATGGAAGCATAAAAGAAGGCAACGACCCGAAAAAATATGACCGGCAAGCACGCACGGGATTGTGGCTGCAGAACATAGACGCGAACGTATATTACTTGAGCGCCTACAGCGGAGGAGCGAAAGCTGCCGAATTAGGCACAATAACGACAGAAGCTGACAGCCGAAGCCAGATGAAGTTCACCTACAAAGACGAAACGCTCGCTGCGCCGACAGTAGGCGGCGGAGCTCTTGTTTTGGATGCAGCCGGTGTATCGAGCTGGTACACAGACACTGCAAACAGAGTCGCGGCTTCGGTTGGAAACGCAGACATGCTGGCGGCAGACGGCTACATGCTCATGCAAAACGCAGGCGCAGACCATAAACTCATCCTCGGCGGCTCAGGCAATTATAACGGAGAAGAAGAACTCTATCTGCATCAGGAAATAAGCACTTCAAACTACGACCGCATGGGAACAGACAGTCTCAAACTCAGCGATTTGGGGCTTAACCTTACATACGCGGACAGCAAACTCAAGGCGATGACACTGCCGGAGCTGTACGGAACGGCAGAAAACGCGATAACCCTGAACAACGGTTTTGAACTGACGCTTGCCGGCGGCAACTACGCGCAGGACATAACAATCGCAAACGGCGGAGGAAAAATAATAGGCGGTGCCGGTTCTGCTCAAATCAACGGAAACACAGCTCTGAACGGAAACCTCACCTACGACGGAACACTAACCAATACGGGCAGCGTATCAGGCAGCAATAAAGTCATTGTTGCAGACACGGGACAGCTGACAAACAAAGGCACAATAACAGCATCTTTGGACAACGAAGGAGAAATAAACGGCGCCGGCAGCCTGATACTCAACGGAGACTCTGTAAACAACGGAACAATAACACAAAAAGAGCTGAACATAACAGATGCCGGAGCACTGGTCACAAACATAGCAGACCTTAACATAACAGACTTAAAAGTACAAAACGCGGGAAAACTCAAACTCACCGACACAACAGCAGCAGAAAACAACAACAGCATAACCGGATACAGCGGCATCAACGGAGAACTCGAAATAGACGGAAACATAAAAAACAAAGCCGCAATAGAACAGAAAAAAATAACAATAAACAACAGCAAACAGCTCACAAACAGCGGAACAATAAAAGGCGCGGTAATCAACAACGGAACAATAGACAACGGCGGAATCTCGGCCGGCAGCCTGATACTCAACGGAAACTCTGTAAACAACGGAACAATAACCCAAAAAGAGCTGAACATAACAGAAACCGGAGCACTGGCCACAAACATAGCAGACCTTAACATAACCGGCTTAACAGTACAAAACGCGGGAAAACTCAAACTCACCGACACAACAACAGCAGAAAACAACAACAACATAACCGGATACAGCGGCATCAACGGAGAACTCGAAATAGACGGAAACATAAAAAACAAAGCCGCGATAGAACAGAATAAAATAACAATAAACAACAGCAAACAGCTCACAAACAGCGGAACAATAAAAGGCACAATAATCAACAACGGAACAATAGACAACAGCGGGGACATAGAAGGAACGCTGGACAACAAAGGAACAATAAAAACAAAAGCCGACAGCCTTATACTGAGAGAAAACATCATCAACGACACCGCCGACTCGCGGATAATATTTACCGGAGGCAGCAACGAAAACGAAATAAACGGCATAGGCAGCACAGAATTTCAAGGAGAAAACATAAACAACGCTGACATAACGCAGGGAGAAATAAAACTTATAAACGCGACAGTAACAAACACAGGCAGAATGAAAGCGACAAACGCCGACTGCATAATAGTGGACACCACATCCGAACTTACGACAAACGCAAACGACCTGGACGGAATACTCAAAAACAACGGAACAGTCAACCTGACAGGCGGTAAAACCGTCATGGAAATCAAATCAGATACACGGGGCACACTCAACCTTACCGGAAACACAGAATTTGGAGCGGCAGTAAACAACCAGGACGTTAACCTGAAAACAGGCATACTCAACACACAAAGCGTACGCAAACTAAACGCGACAGACAACCTTATACTTGACGAACCCGGCGAACTCATGCTGCAAGACGGAAACATAAACACGACAGCGGAATTTACAGTAAACAAATTTAAAGCAGACGGAGCGTCGCTCAAAATAGACAGCGACATCTCAATAGACGGCTCGGAAAAAGGCGACGTAATAAAAGCTGCGGAAACACTCGCCAGCGGAATCGGCAGAATATTCATAAACGTAATAAAAGGAATAAACGAAATCGGCAGAACCCAGACATTAAAAATAATAGACTCAGACACGGCAATATCGCCGGACTTCAAAATAGCCGACACAGTATCTGTCTACGACGCCAAAAACGTAGACGGGGACTGGGTAAGCTTCAAATCAAAATTCACGCAGGACACAACAGACAGAGGCGCTGTAAAAATAACCACCGTATATGCCGACACACTGCCGCAGATAATACAAAACGTGCCTGCCGGAGCCGGAGAAGTTGAAGTCTTCTCAATGGGCTTTGACAGAACAATAGAAGGACAAACGCCGGCAGAAACACCCGGACTGGGTGTTCTGACAAGAACGGAAGCCTCCACGCCGCGGGAGCTTATAATAAACGGCAACGGACACAAAATAGACGGCAACGGACTGCCCGGAGTGACAATAGAAAATGCCGGCGACACACTCGGCCTTTCAGACGTCACAATGACAAACTTCCAGAACAGCGTTGTAACAGCCGGTGCAGGAACACACAGCACCCTCAGCGGCGTTAAATTTACAAACACTGACGGAAACGCGGACGTAACGAACAACGGAACACTCGACATATACACAGGCACAGAATTCGGCAAAGGAATAAACGGAACAGGAGCGGCAAATATAAAAGGAAACATCTCAATATCCGGCACAGCGGCAATAACGCAGAATACAATAAACATATCAGACGGAGCGGTACTGAAAAACAACGGAACAATAACCGTAAGCGATAAAATTCTTGGTCCGGGCACAATAGACGCAGATACCGGAGCAAGAGGAAAAATTACACTCAACAATGCCGCGATAAAAACAACCGTAAAAAAACAGGACATAACGCTGAGCAGCGGAACACAGCTGACGGCAGCCGACGCAGTAAACGTGAATGATAACGAGAACGGTCTATTGCTTGTCCAGAATACCGTTTTAGACCTCTGTAACGGAACAGCGTCAGACACGCTGAACCTTGCAACCTTCAAAGCGAACGATGCAAGACTGCGTTTTGACACAGATTTATCCGCGGAACAAAGCGGAAGTACGACAAAACAAAGCGATGTTATCACGGCACAAAAAATAAGCGGCGGCAACCTTATACTCGATTCAATAAACATACTGAACGGCTTCGGAGGAGAAGACGTTTCTGCAACAGCGCAGATAAGAATAACCCAGGCAGCGGACCCAAGCCTGAATACACTCAAAATAACAGGAACAAGAGCAGTAAACGGACAGTTTGAATACACATTTACCCAAAACACGGAAGACAAAGGCCTGCTTGACATAACCAAAGCCTATGCTTACACGCTGCCGCAAATAATACAAAACTACAAAGACCCTTCGCGCGGCACAGAAGCCGGAGAAGTTTCAAGCTACTCGCTCATAAGGGATGATACGGCCTATGGTGACCTTACCAGAACAGACAGCCAAAAGGTGAGCGGTGACGCAAGAACATTAACAATATACGGCAACGGGCATACGCTGCAGTCATCGGCAGAAGAAGAATATAAAGGAATAACCGTAGCGGACGAAACAAACGGCGGAGCCGGAGACACGCTTGCGCTGTACGGAGGTATTGACGTGTACGGCGATCCGGCAGAACTGACGCTCTCAGGCTACAACACAGCGCTCACAAACAAAGCCGGAGGAAAAATTATACTCGGCAGAGGAATAAAATTCATCAGCTCCAAAGGAAACGAAGACATAAAAAATGACGGACAGCTGCACATAAACGGAACAGTAACCCTTGACAAAGGAATAACAGGCAGCGGAGATACCGTGCTGGATGCGGAACTTAAATTGAAAAACGGGACGAAAATGCAGCAGAACACGGTGAAAATGACGGAAAACGCGGAACTCACCGCAAATGCTTCAGACATAACCACAGACAATGCCGTAGAAAATGAAGGCACACTTAACCTTACCGGAGGAATAAACGAAAACAAAATAACCGGCAAAGGCACTACAAACATACTCGGCAGTGTGAAAAACCTTGAGGAAATTGAGCAGAACATGACAGTCCGCCCGAACGCCGTACTTGAAACCTCCCTTGACAACCTTAAAGGTGGAGTTTTTGCCAACGAAGGAGAAACAATAATAACCGGCGGAAAAACAGACACAGCCATTGACGGAAGAGGAACATTTACCTTTGCCAAAGGCGTATCCAACGCAGGGCTTAATGCCTCAAAAACCATATTCAATTCCGGAACTGCGCTCAACTTTATCATTGACGGCCACAAAGTCGGAGATACGATACTTGAAAGCACAAGAGGCAATTTTGACCTCAAATCCCTGAAAGTAAAAGATTACTTCCTAACACAGAACGAAGAAGGAACAATACTCAAAGAAAAAGGTGAACGCATAACACTTATAAACGGAGCTGAAAACTATACCGGCAGTACAAACGAATATATACCCGACAGAATTCCGACAAGAGGCAAAGCGCTGACCACGAACTACGGAATGTATCTGGATAAAGAAGAAGCCAAACTGTTTATGGAATACTATGACCTCAGCGTACTTGAAAGAGCAAAATCGCTGCTTGAAGGACGAACTGCGTCGATGTCGGCAATAAATGACGCATCAGACCTCATTGCGGACAGAGTAGTGCACGAAATCGACACGCTTGAAAACAGCGCAGACGAATGGACAAGCTTCGCAAGCATACAGGGAAAACACGGACATTACGAAACAGGCTCGTACATAGACATAAACGGAAGCAGCGTTGCGGCAGGACTTGCGAAAAAAATAAGCGCGAACACAACAATAGGCATATTCGCAGAAGGCGGCTGGTCGCACTACAACAGCGTCAACGAATTTGAAAACTTCGGAACAGTAACGGCAAAAGGAGATGTAAACCATTTCGGCGGAGGCATACTGCTGAAAACAGAAGCTGACGCTACAGACAAAGGAAATCTCTATGGAGAAATGTCTGCCCGTGCCGGACACATATCGCAGGATTATTCGAGCGAAAATCTGCTTCCCTCCGCAAAAATAGATTATAACGCAAACGGTCGTTATCTTGCAGCGCACGTTGGAGCAGGATACAAACACAAACTGAAATCAGGCAATACTATGGATACATACGTAAAATATCTTTATGCACACCAGAGCGGGGATAATGCAGCACTCAGTTTTACGGGAGAAGAAATTGACTTCCAGCCGATAGAAAGCCGCAGAGTTCGTGCCGGCTTCCGCTACAACAAAACAGTTGACGCAGACTTCAAAGCGTACGGCGGACTCGCATACGAATACGAGTTCAGCAACAAAGCCGCCGCGACAACGCAGGGACTTCCGATAGCCGAGCCTGACCTGAAAGGCGGCACAGGCATAGCAGAACTCGGAGTATCCTACCAAAAAGCAGGCAGTCCGTTTGCTTTTGATTTCACGATAACGGGAACGGCAGGCAGACGCGAAAGCATAGGTGCGAACGTGAGTGCCTGGTATGAAATAGGGACAAAGAACACGAAAGCAAAAGAGAAGAAGCCGGAAAAACAATCGCGGACAACAGAAGAAGTGCAGTGTGCGGCACAGACAGCACAAACAAATAACTGGGCAGAACGTTTTGAAACCCTGTTCGGCGGAAAACGTACAGCAACACAGACTCCGGCAGACACAGAAAACAAACCGCTCAGCGCAAAAGAAGAAATACTTCCGGCAAACTCAGCAGAGCCGAAGAAGTCGAAACCCAAAGAACAGCGCAAGACAGAAAAGATAAACAGACCGGACAAACCGCAGCCGAAGATAAGACTTCAGAAACTGGAGAAAGCTGCGAAGCCGGTTTACGACGAAACAACCGGCGAATTCAACGGACTCGGCATTCTCGAATCACCGGAGTTCTTGAACTACTAATCTGTAAGGATAAAACAAACGGCTTGGAATAAAATTTTCCAGACCGTTTTTTTTTTGTACCCTAAAAAACGCTTTCGGGTACAGTGTGTACAAGACACGGGAGTAAAAAGTCGTTGGTCGTCAGTCGTCAGCTGCTTTCGCTTTGCGCTGCTGTCTTTTTAATCCGTCATTCTGCGGAAGCCGATAGGCTTAGCGCAGAATCCAGTGGCGTCGCCCGTAAGGGCTTGGTTATAACGGGCTTCGCCCGTAACGACGCTGGCTGCTGCGCTGCACTTCGTGCCCGCAGCAAGACAAACCTTTTCAGTATTTATAACAAAAACGGCTTAGGAAAAAATCCAAGCCGTTTTTTGTTGCCCGAAAATGATTTCGGGTACAGTAAACACAGCCCCATTGGGGCGTTGTCAGCCAACAGCCGTCAGCCAACAGCCGACAGCGGCGTGAAGCGCCAATGCGGAAATTCGCAGCGGCAGAATTTCAAAGTTTCCTTGTGAAACAGCGTACGACAATTTTGCCGAAACCTTGAAAAACTCCGCTGCTGACTGCATTCCGATACAGTCTGTCTGCTTTGCCGCCCGAAGTGAGTTAAGTGCGAAGTCCGCAGCCCGCCGCTGCCACCGGCAGTCGTTTGAGCCCTAAGCTCTGCGAGAAGCGCGACCCGGAGGACCGTTAATCAAATCGTATCCACTCCGAAAATAATCCCATTCGGCACAAACACGTAAGCGCAACCTACGATTTGTTTCGGGTAAGTCTTTCAATTCCGCCCCAGTGAAACGGAAAACAACTTGGGGAAGCTCCGCTTCAGCCGGAAAAGAAAGCCCGATAGAGAAAGCCGTTAATTT
>JAZRZG010000093.1:0-7733 GCA_045601305.1 Synergistaceae bacterium | reverse complement strand
TTTTCATCAAAAAGCCCGCCGGACATATTGTCGGAGAGCAGCGGCTGCCACTCTCCGCCTTCAAGTCTGGCGGACATTGCGTATCCTTTTTGTTCCAGTTCCTTTGCTGTTTCTTCAAGAAGCCTCCGCTGCGAGGTGCCGGAGGCGACAACCAGCCGGAGTTCAGGCATTTTACCCTTTCACCACAACGTTTACAAGTCTTCCGGGAACCGCTATAACTTTGACAATTTCCTTGCCTTCAAGGCGTGCCTTTGTCTCAGGACGCGACATTATTTCTTTTTCAAGTTCATCTTTTGAAAGTCCCGCGGCAACCTTAAACTGTTCGCGGAGTTTTCCGTTAATCTGGAGAACTATCGTTACTTCGTCCTGCACGAGAGCAGTTTTGTCAACTTCAAACCAATTTTCAGCCGACAGGAAAGTGTCATTGCCGATAAGGTGCCAAAGTTCTTCCGTGATATGCGGCGCAAACGGGCAGAGGCAGAGCAGCAGCGTTTCAATGCCCTCGCGCATTACAGCCTTGTCCTGTTCCGTTTCGGCTTTGAACGCCATAAGCGCGCTGGTGAGTTCCATAAGACGCGCGACTGCCGTGTTGAACTGGCGTTCATCGCGAATGTCCTTTGTAACTCTGTCAAGCGTACTGTGAATTGTGCGTTTCAGTTCGCGTGACGCGGGAGCTTGAATATCAGCCATTGACACTCTGTCTTTGGCTGCGTTTTTCAGCATATCAAGATTGCTTTCGGCAAGTCTCCAGACACGGCTGAGGAAACGGAAAGTACCCTCCACGCCGCGTTCTGACCAGTCAAGGTCTTTTTCGGGCGGTGCCGCGAAAAGTATGAAAAGTCTCGCCGTGTCCGCGCCGTATTTTTTGATAATTTCGTCAGGGTCAACGACGTTGCCGACTGATTTTGACATCTTCGTTCCGTCCTTGATAACCATTCCCTGCGTGAGAAGACGGTCAAACGGTTCGCGCATATCTTTCGGAAGCATTCCGAGATCTGCCAGCACTTTCGTGAAGAAGCGCGCGTAGATGAGGTGCAGACAGGCGTGTTCAATGCCGCCGATGTACTGGTCAACAGTCATCCAGTATTTTTCGTCTTCAATGTCAAAGGCTTTGTCCTCGTTCCACGGTGACGCGTAGCGAATGAAATACCATGAGGAATCGTAGAACGTGTCCATGGTATCAGTTTCGCGGCGCGCAGGAGCTCCGCAGTGCGGACAGACAGTATTCACCCAGTCTTCGCGCGTGACAAGCGGGTTGCTTCCGTTTTTCGGAATTTCAACGTCAAGCGGAAGCTCAACAGGAAGCTGATCTTCAGGAACAGGCACTACGCCGCATTTGTCGCAGTAAACGACAGGAATCGGCGTTCCCCAGTAACGCTGGCGCGAAATAAGCCAGTCGCGCAGACGGAACTGCGTTTCCCGTTTGCCTATGCCCTTGTTTTCAATCCATTCGGCAAATTTTTTCTTGGCTTCTTCTGTTTCAAGTCCGTCAAATTCTCCCGAATTGCAGGAAATTCCGTAGGCTGGAACAGCTTCTTTCATTGTGCCGCCGTCCGGAATTTCGCCATCTTTCGGACGGACAACGGCAATGACCGGAATATCGTATTTTCTTGCAAAGTCAAAGTCTCTCTGGTCATGCGCGGGAACACCCATAACCACGCCTGTGCCGTAGTCTGTAAGAACGTAGTCGGCAATCCATATCGGAGCTTTTTTGCCGTTGAACGGATTGACCGCGCAGAAACCTGTAAACATACCTTCTTTGTCAACGCCGACTGCTTCGCGGTCGATATTGCTCTTGTTGCTGATACGTTTCGCAAAGGCGCGGAGTTCTTCCCCTTTTTCGCCGCCGAGACGTTTCGCAAATTCTTCAACGAACGGATGTTCTGCCGCAAGCGCGACAAACGTGACACCGTAGCTTGTGTCAATGCGTGTTGTGTAGGCTTCAAAACTGAGGTCAGTATCAGCAATATCCATCGTGAAACGAACGCCTTCCGAACGCCCTATCCAGTTTTTCTGCATAGTGAGAACACGTTCCGGCCAGCCTTTGAGCCCATCGAGGCACTTGACAAGCTCGTCCGCGTAATCGGTAATTCTGATAAACCACTGGTCAAGACCGCGTTTTGTGACAGGATTGCCGCAGCGCCAGCATTTTCCGTTTTCCACCTGTTCGTTCGCAAGCACTGTGTTGCAGCTGTCGCACCAGTTGACCGGCGCGTGTTTGCGGTAAACAAGTCCCTTTTCATACATTTTGAGGAATATCTGCTGATTCCATTTGTAATATTTCGGCTCGCAGGTCAGCACGAGACGGCGCCAGTCATAGCTGTAACCCACAGCCTTGAGCTGGTCAATCATGTGCTCAATGTTTGCCATTGTCCATTTTGACGGGGCAATGCCGTGTTTGATTGCCGCGTTTTCCGCAGGCATACCGAAAGAGTCAAACCCTATCGGGTGAATGACGTTGTAACCGTGCATTTTAAGGAAACGGGCTATGATGTCTCCTATCGAGTAGTTGCGAAGATGTCCCATGTGAAGCGCGCCGCTCGGATACGGGAACATCTCAAGACAGTAAAATTTCTTTTTTGACGGGTCAGTTTCAACGTTGAAAATTCCCGCTTCTTCCCATTTCTGCTGCCATTTCTTTTCTATTGCGTTAAAATCGTAGGGCATGTGTATCTCCTCCGCTTAAAAGTTGCAAATTTACGGTCAATAATTATAAACTCTTCGCAAGCAGCAAGCAAGAGTGTATAATAACTAACGTGCTGTTTTTTTGAAACCTGTCTTTTGAGCAGCGTTTCGGGCACAGTACGGCAGACGAAAAAATCGAAGCGGCAATCAAAGAACTCATACAGTTCTCAAAATAAATCAAGGGGGATTATGTCATGGAGAAAAAAGGTAATTTCGCGGCGTTGCTGCCAATCGGCATTTTCATTGTATTCTATCTCGGGCTCGGCTTTTTGTACGAATACGGGCTGAAACTTGAACTGGGATTTTATAAAATTCCGGTAGTCGTAGCCTTCCTTATCGCGCTTGTTATCGCCTGTCTGCAAAACAAAGCTCTTTCGTTTGACGAAAAACTTACGCTGATGGGCAGAGGCATAGGCGACAAGGATATAGTCACAATGATTTTAATATTCCTTGCAGCCGGCGTTTTTGTCGGAGTAGTAGGAAGAAGCAGCGCGGAAAGTGTCGCCTATTTCGTTCTTTCGCTCATTCCGACACGCTTCGCGGTGGTAATTCTTTTTGCGGTTGCCTGCTTCATCTCGCTTTCAATGGGCACCTCCTGCGGGACAATAGCTCTTATCACGCCCATTGCCGTTTCCATCGGAAAAGCCTCCGGCTTTGACATTCCTCTCTGCGTAGGCTCAGTTGTGGGAGGCGCCATGTTCGGAGACAATCTTTCCTTCATTTCGGACACCACAATAGCGGCGTGCAACGGACAAGGCTGCGATATGAAAGACAAATTCCGCGAAAACTTCAAAATTGCCGTACCTGCCGCGCTCGTCACTCTTGTTTTCCTCTGCGTGCTTTCAGCGGATTATGACGTTTCAGGCTGCATTCAGCATGACTACAACCTCATTCAGATTATTCCCTATCTTCTCGTTCTGGCAGGCGGCATAATCGGCTTTAACGTTTTTGCAATACTGCTTTTGGGAATAATCACAGGCTCTGTCATTATGCTTGCAACAGGCGCGATCCGGCCTATTGATCTGCTTTCAAACATGGGCTCCGGCTGTGCCGGAATGTTTGAAACTGCCATGGTCGCCATTCTCGTTTCGGCAATAGGCGCGCTTGTCAAGGCTCACGGCGGCTTTGACGCTATGCTTAATTTAATCAGAAATATATTCCGGGGCAGAAAAGGCGGGCAGCTCGGCGTAGGAATTCTCGTAAGCGTTGTAGATGTCGCAACTGCCAACAACACGGTAGCAATAGTTATGGCAAACCCAATCGCAAAGGAAATGGCAAATGAATACGGAATTTCTCCAAGAAAAACCGCGTCACTGCTTGACACCTTTTCCTGCATAGTACAGGGCGCGCTGCCGTACGGCGCACAGATTCTCATTGCCGTGTCAGCTGCGGCAAGCCTCGGTTACAAAATCAAGCCGGTAAGCATTATTCCGAATCTGCATTACCCGCTATTCCTGCTTATCAGTTCGCTTGTTTTCATCTTCCTTGTTCCCGAAAAAAAGAAATAAGCAGATTATAAATCAGTAAAACTCCGAAGTTACGCTTCGGAGTTTTTACTGTGTTTTTTTAACACAGGACATGCTAAAATCAAAACATAAACACACGGCAGAGGCAGGCATGGAATATTCTTCAGACAGAACGGCAGACAGAAGACGAAAAGGATTTACTCTTATTGAACTGCTTGCCGCGGTTTCAATCATGCTGCTGCTCGGTTCATACACACTCTGCACCTTCGCGGACAACAGAAACTGTGATTACATCGTGCGGCGTGAAAGCAGTGAATTTGCAACGTGGCTCAAAGAACGAATGTCCGTTGCAGATACTTTGGGAGCATCTTTTAACCTGAATTTTCTCACAGCAAAAGACAGTTCCGCAAGAGTCCGCCTTACTTGGATGAGCGGCGCCTATTATGCAGGACACGAGGATTTTATCCCTGAAAACTGCTCAATGGAATATTCCGGAACCAAAGAATGCGGCTACAGCGGAGAATGGCACACCTTAACACCTGCCGCAACATATACTTTTTACTGCAGCAGAGGTTCAAAAAGCGCCTCGCGAAAAGTCACCATATCAGGACAAGGTTATTTAAGCATACAATAAATTGCACACAATATCATAAAGGAGAATAACGATGAAAAAAATATTTGCTGTCATAACAATTCTGTCGCTTGTTTTTGTCTCCGTCTGTTTTGCCGCAGACACGCAGGAATTCGCGCACAAGACAAGCGCGAAAGAACTTGCGGAACTTGCGCGCGTCATAATGCAGAAAGCAAAAAATTCCGGCGGCAATTCTGAAAACAACGGCAAAGGCGTCGATTTTCAGCAGATAATATCAGCCGTAAACACACTTGCCCGGAACAAGGGAGACATAAATTCCGTTTTCGGCGATAGTCAGCAAAGCAGTGCGGCACATCCTTCGGCAGCCGTTTCGGCAGTCAACGGACTGACCATGAAACTTTACGGCGAAGCCGCAGGCAGCGGAGAAAACGTTTTTCTCTCTCCGTACAGCATTTCAACCGCGCTTGCGATGGTTTATGCCGGAGCAAGAGGAGAAACAGCGAAAGAAATGGAACAGGCGCTCGGATTTTCACCGGCAGTTCACGCTTCAATGGGCTCACTAATCAGTCAGCTCAACTCTGTTTCGCCCGACATCGCGCAGCTTCACACGGCAAACGCCATTTGGCCCGCTGCGGACAAAAACATACTGAGCGACTACAGAAACCGTGCCGCGACAAACTATTTTTCAGAAATAACAACGCTGGATTATTCAAACACAGAAGCGGCAAGAACCACAATCAACAAATGGGTTGAAGAAAAAACCTCAGGCAAAATCAAAAATATGGTTTCAAAAGGCGCTATTTCAAAAAATACGCCGCTTACCCTGACAAACGCAGTATATTTCAAATCCGACTGGCAGTCAAAATTTGAAACAGCCGCGACAAAAAAGGCAGACTTCTTCACCGCTGACAACAAAAAAATCAAGACAAATTTCATGCGCCAAACAGGTTATTTTGACTATTTCAAAGACAGCGGCGCGGAAATTCTTGAACTTCCCTACAAAGCAGAGCGGCTTTCAATGTATGTCATACTTCCGCAAAAAGACAGCTTCGCCGATTTTGAAAAATCGCTGGACGCGGACAAAATCGACTCGATGATTGCACAGGCTGCAAGAACAAACGTTGCCGTAAGCCTGCCGAAATTCAAAATGGAAGAAAACTATAATCTGAACGACGCGCTGAAGAAATTCGGCATGGCAGACGCCTTTACAAGCAAGGCAAATTTCAGCGGCATGAACGGGCTTCTTGACATCTCGCTCGGCGTTGTATTGCACAAAACCTATATAGACGTTTACGAGGCGGGCACAGAAGCCGCAGCAGCCACCTACGTCGGAATGAAATCCATGGCAATGCCGCAGAAGCCGGCAGAATTTAAGGCAGACAGGCCGTTTGTTTTCCTTATCAGAGACAACGTCACAGGAGTAAATCTGTTCATCGGACGTTTTATGAAGCCGTAAAATACAACTGTTTTTATCAAAATCCAAAATCACGGGAGGGATAGTCCCTCCCGCTATTTTTTTGAGTTTGCTCTGCGCAGCGCGCCCTCAAATTATCTGCCTGTTCTGACCGTTGCGGATTACAGCATAAAAAACGGCTTGGGAGATTATTAAAATTCTCCCAAGCCTCTGTTTGTTTGCATTGCTTATCAGAGATAATGCCGGAGAACGTCAGCGTTTTTCAGCGCACTTTCAAGTATGCGGCTGAGCACGGACGTATAGCCCTTACCGAGCGACTTTGCCCTGCTCAATGCCTGCGGCGACAATCTCAGGGTTACTGTTTGTTTCTGTCTGTTTATTTTGCGTTCGGCAGATATTTTTTTGAACTGTCTCAGTTCTGTTTCCGTTAATTCGGGATATTCGGCGTCAAAAGCGTTAGGAAACTCCGCCGCTTTTGCAAGCATTGCAAGCTGCTCCGATGTCGGCTTTTGTGTTACGTCAATATTCTTCCGCATTGTAATACGCCTCCTCTTCACGCTTCGTTGCCAGTCTTGCCGATATAATTCTGATTGCCGCTTTTCTTTCCGTATAGACAAGCACAATAACCGAAACGTTAATTCTGCCTATGGTAATGTATCTGTTCTCGTTTTCAGAGTGTTTTTCGTCAAACTTTTCAATGCGGCCGGGGTCGCCGAAAACGAGGGCTGCCGTACTGAAATCAATGCCGTGTTTGAGAACGTTCAATTTCTCCTTGGTCTCGTCCCATTCAAATAGCATATCAATCACTTCCGCATAAACAGTGTAACATTTTGTAAGACAATATGCAATATCCTTTATTCATTGCCCTTTTGCCGACAGCCGTCAACTGTCAGCCCGTACTCTCCCTACGGTCGGTATTCCCTACGGTAATCTGTGTTCTTTTCACGCTTACAGTAGCACATAACACAAAAAAATCCGGATTTCTCCGGAGTTTTTTGAAACTCATATTTTATGCCAAAAATAGTTTCTTCGCTTCTTCGTTTGTTTTCGTGTTGCCCAACGACCACATAAGTTTTGTGACAACGGCTTCAAGCGTCATATCCTCTGCCGAAATCGCTCCAAGCCTCTGCGCGAGAACACCTATATCGTAAACATCAAGGTTCGTTCCGTCATATACGCACTGTGTAATGCATACAACTATGACCCCTGCTTTAAGCGCTCTTTCAAGCGCCGGAAGCAGACTGTTTTCTTTGTTAGGCACTCCGCCGGCTCCAAAGCCCTCTATCACGATTGCCCTGTAACCTGCCTGAACGGCAAAATCCAGCACACTGTCCTTTGCTCCGGGGATGAGCTTGTAAACAAAAACTCTGTCGTCAACAGCCGTTTTAGGGGTAAATACAAGCAAATCCTTCTCCTGTGCTGTCCACTGAAAACCGTCGCGCGTTATAAATGCCGCACGAGGCATATTAACACTGGCAAATGCCTCAAATTTCTGCGTGTAAAGTTTTTTTGCGCAGCTTCCGTCTATGATGCTGTCGCCAAAAACAAGATAAACTCCCGCATGATTGTCCGAGGC
>JAZRZG010000092.1:0-9835 GCA_045601305.1 Synergistaceae bacterium | reverse complement strand
GTATGTCCGCCTTCACGGACTGCAAAACGAAGTCCTTCTTCCATCGCTATCGGCGCTATGAGTTTTACTTCAAATTTGCTGTGGTCTCCCGGCATTACCATTTCTACGCCTTCTTCAAGCTTGATTTCTCCGGTGATGTCTGTCGTTCTGAAGTAGAACTGCGGTTTGTAGCCGCTGAAGAACGGTGTGTGGCGTCCGCCTTCTTCTTTCTTAAGAACGTAAACTTCGGCGTTGAAGTGTGTATGCGGCTTGATTGAGCCCGGTTTGGCAAGTATCTGTCCGCGTTCGACGTCGTCTTTGCCTGTGCCGCGGAGGAGTACTCCGACGTTGTCTCCGGCTTCTGCTTCGTCAAGTATCTTGCGGAACATTTCAAGTGATGTCGCTACTGTCTTCTGGGTATCTCTGATTCCTACGATTTCTACTTCGTCTCCTGATTTGATGATGCCGCGTTCTACTCTTCCTGTTACGACTGTGCCGCGTCCTGTGATTGTGAAGACGTCTTCTATCGGCATGAGGAACGGTTTGTCTGTTTCGCGTGCCGGTGACGGGATGTAGTCATCGCATGCCTGCATGAGGTCAAGTATCTTCTGTGTCCATTCGTTGTCTTCGTCTGACTCAAGGGCTTTGAGCGCTGAGCCGCGGATGATGGGAATTTCGTCTCCGGGGAATTCGTATTCGCTGAGGAGGTCTCTTACTTCCATTTCAACGAGTTCGAGAAGCTCGGGGTCGTCAACCATGTCGCATTTGTTGAGGAATACAACGATTGCAGGTACGTTAACCTGGCGGGCAAGGAGCACGTGTTCTCTTGTCTGCGGCATCGGTCCGTCTGATGCTGCGACGACAAGTATTGTTCCGTCCATCTGTGCTGCGCCGGTGATCATGTTCTTAATGTAGTCTGCGTGTCCCGGGCAGTCGATATGCGCGTAGTGTCTTGTTTCTGTCTGGTATTCAACGTGGGCTATGTTGATGGTGATGCCGCGTTCTCTTTCTTCCGGAGCTTTGTCTATCATGTTGAACGGTGTAAAATCTGCTCCGCCGTGACGGGCAAGCGTCTTCGTGATTGCCGCCGTCAGGGTCGTCTTGCCGTGGTCTATGTGACCGATGGTGCCGATGTTAAGATGGGGTTTCGTTCTTTCGAATTTCTCTTTTGCCATTACTGTTTCCTCCCTGAGGCAGCGCCTCGTGTACTTGCCCGATAGGGCAGATGTTCTGCAACTCAAAAGAGACCCGGCGCTCCGGATCCCGCTATTGCGCAAGTAATTCTACACTATAAAAGCAACTAATGCAAGCACTTTTTTCATATTTTGCGCAAAGAAGAACGAAACGAAGAACGAAACTTCAAAAAAACAGCAAAAAACGGCATACCGCCGTTCATGCCTTTATACAGTTCCAAGCCTTATTGTGCCGCGTTTAGGAAATGTTTCAGCCGTTCTGTTTCCGGCGCGCTGAATATTTTTTCGGGCGCGCCCTGCTCGACTATTCCGCCGTCGGCAAGGAACACCGCTTTGCTTGCGAAGTTGCGGGCAAATCCCATTTTGTGCGTGGAGACAAGCATCGTCATTTTTTCTTCGGCAAGTTCTTTGATTACCTGAATTACTTCCTGTGTAAGTTCCGGGTCAAGCGCTGAGGTCGGCTCGTCAAACAGCATTATTTCAGGACGAATGGCAAGCGCTCTTGCTATGGCAACGCGCTGCTGCTGTCCGCCGGAGAGTTCGTACGGATAGCAGTCTTCTTTCTCTTCAAGTCCGACTTTTTTCAGCAGTTCGCGCGCTTCCGGCATAACTTCGTCAAGGTTTCTTCCCTGAACTGTCACGGGCGCTTCGGTAAGATTTTCCATTACTGTCATGTGCGGAAAAAGGTTGAACTGCTGAAAGCACATCGCGGTTTTGGAGCAGACTGCTCTCGCTTCTTCTTCCGGCACATATTTTCCGTCGCGAACGAGCCATCTGCCGGCTATGCGGATTGAACCTCCGTTGATGGTTTCCAGTCTGTTTATGCAGCGCAGGAGCGTGGATTTTCCGCAGCCTGAGGGTCCTATCAGCGATACGGCTTCGCCTTTTTCCACTGTCAGGCTCACTTCTTTGAACACCTGAACATCGCCGAAGCTTTTGCTGAGTTTTTCTATCCTGATTATTTCATTTGTTTTTGTCTGTTTGTCCATGGCTTTTCCTCATCTATTCGCGGTAGCGCGCGTAGTGTGCTTCAAGCCGCGCAAATATCCGGTTGACGACAAAGGTCATCGCAAGGTAGAAGACTGCCGCAAGCAGAAAGGGCATCATTGTGAATTCTCTCTGCACTATTGTTCTGGCTTCGCGAAGCAGATCGTTCATCGCAAGCACGTACACAAGCGAGGTGTCTTTTACGAGTGTTATGGTTTCGTTGCAGACAGGTGGAAGAATACGTTTTATCATTTGCGGAATTATTATCCGGTACATTGTCTGCACTTGATTAAATCCCAGCGCTTTTGCCGCATCGTATTGTCCTTTTGGTATTGACTGTATTCCGGCGCGGAAAATTTCTGAAAAATAAGCCGCGTAGTTAATCGCAAAAGCAACCAGCGCTGCAGTAAGATCCGAAAGGAAAATATGAAACTTCGGCAATACAAAGTACACAAAAAACAGTTGAAGCATTAAGGGGCTTCCGCGCATTACCCAGCTGTATATTCCAATAGCCGCGGACAATGACTTGATTTTTGATATGCGTCCGAGCGCCAAAATAAAACCCAACGGAAGCGACAGCACAAACGTCGTAAAAAACACTGTGAGCGTGAGTTTTGTCCCGTCCAGCATCGGCACGCACATTCTGATTATCTGTTCCATTCGTTAAACACCCGTGTCGTTGTGAAATACGCCGTACGCAGGACACTATACGTTTACCCTAAGCGCGAGGCTCGAGGTGCGAAGTGCGAGGTGCGGAGTGCGAAGCGCTATTTCTTAATCAGCAGATCTGCGCCGAACCATTTTTCGCTGATTTTCGCGCCTGTTCCGTCAGCTGTGATTTCGTCAATTTTGCTCTGCATGAGGTTGCGAAGTTTGTCGTTGCCTTTGCGGAACGCTATGCCGAACTGTGCCTCAGGACCGAAGGCTTTATCTATGCAGACAAATCTGCCCTGCCGTTTGCTCATGTAGTAACGTCCGACTATTTCGTCGGCAAACACTCCGGCAAGACGTCCGTTTTCAAGGTCTATAAACGCTTCAATGTAATCTGTGTATTTTTTGACTGTCACTGTCTTTTTGAACTCAGGCTGTTTTTCTATATTGTCATCTGCCGTGCTGGCATTTTGAACGCCTACGGTTTTTCCGGCAAGGTCGGAAAAATCTTTGACCTGAGAGTCTGACCTGACAAACAGCAGCTGTCTGTTATTCATGTACGGGTCGCTGAACAGCATATTCTGCTGACGCTCCGGCGTGATGTCAAGCCCGTTCCAAATGCAGTCTATGCGGCCGCTTGACAGTTCCGCTTCTTTGCTCGACCAGTCAATCGCCTTGAACTCAACGGGAACGGAAAGGCGTTTTGCGACTTCTTTCGCAATGTCTATGTCAAATCCGACGATTTCGTTCTGCTCGTTTTTGAATCCCATCGGCGGGAAACTGTCGTCAAGACCGATAACAATTTTCTCCACTTTCGCTTCTTTTCCGCAGCTGCCGAAAGCACAGTACAAACCGGCGGCAGCAAGAATTATGACTGTCAGCGCTATGATTTTTTTGTTCATTGAGATATCCTCCGTTCGTTTATGAATGCAATCCTCTGATTGCTTTAGCACGCTGCAATATTATCACAAATATATACCGCGCGCAAGAAAAACTGCCTGAATCTCAGGCAGTATCTTAATGCGCCGTAATGTCAGGCGGCGCCTTTATTTTCCGGTAATAAAGGGAGAATATCCGAGCTGTTTCAGTCTGCGCACGTATTCGTCAGCCTGTTGTCTGCTTTGTGCAGCTGCGCGGGCGCGCCACCATTGCGAACCGTTCTTCAGCGGTCCTTTTTGCAAATAGGCAGGAACTCCGGCGGCTTTCGCTTTGGCTATCACCGCAAGTATGCCTTTTTGGTTGACAGAAGCAGAGAACTGTATGACAACAGCTTTTTTCTCAGGCTGAACAGCCTTATCAGCAGGTTTCGGCTGTTCTGCTGTCTTAACTGACGGCTCCTGCCTGTTTTCTGTCTTTTCCGTAACTTTTACAGTCTCAGGCTGAGGTTTCTGCTCTGTTTCAGCTGGCGTAACAACAGGCTTTGCCGCTTCTTTTGCCTTCACAGACTGTACCGCCTTATCAGCAGGTTTTGGCTGCTCTGCTGTCTTAACTGACGGCTCTTGCTTGTTTTCTGTTTTTTCCGTAACTTTTACAGTCTCAGGCTGAGGCTTATGCTTTGTTTCGGTTGCTGCAACAGGCTTTTTTTCCTCTGCCTTTGTCTGTTTCAGCTCTGTGCCGCTCTTGTCTGTCGATTTATCGTCCGCGGCAGTTTCGGGACTTTTTTCAGCTGTCAGTTTTCGCAGTTTCTGCACGATATGCCCCGCAAGTCTGTATTCTGTGTCGTGTTTCAGTTCTTTGATAACTTCTCCGGTGACATCTTCCGCTTCTATACTTTCAGCACCATACAGATACACTCTGCGAAGCTGCTGTTTGTCCGCAACTTCCGAAATAGCCTTGTCAACGTCTCTCAAAACGTCCTGCAGAAGCGTTTCTCTGTACAGTTTTATTCTTTTTTGCGCTTCCTGACGCAGTTTATGCCGCTTTGCCTCGTCTTTTTCCATTTTCAGGGCAAGGGCAAGCTCGGTATTCATGCGTTTCGCGTATGATATTGACTCTTCTTTGAAGATTTTGTAGCTTGAGGTTGCACCGTAAACCTTTTCCACATCGACAAAGCCGATCTTCTGCGGTTCTTCGGCACTTTTCGGCTGATTGTTTTCACCGGCAAAAAACGACGGCTGAACTTCTGCCGCAACGATAAACAGCAGAATTGCAATCACCGGTATAAGTAACAGATATAGTTTGTTCCGCATTGTATAAAGTTATTTAACGCCGAGGTACGCAGCCTGAATTTCAGGATTATTCAGAAGCTCGGAGGATTTTCCTTCCATTATGACTTTGCCTGTCTGCAGTACGTAGGCTCTGTCGGAAAGCTGGAGCGCCTTTTTTGCGTTCTGCTCGACAATGAGGATTGTCGTGCCGAGTTCTTTGTTGATTACTTTCAGTTCTTTAAATATTTCGCTGATGATGATGGGCGCAAGTCCGAGCGACGGCTCGTCAAGCAGCAGAACTTCAGGCTTCTGCATGAGAGCCCTGCCTATGGCAAGCATCTGCTGTTCGCCGCCCGAAAGTGTTCCCGCGTACTGTTTTTTTCTTTCTTCAAGGCGCGGGAAAAGCCTGTATATCTGCGCAAGCTGTTCCGCCGCCTCTTTTTTGTCTTTGAGCGGGAAAGCTCCCATCTGCAGATTTTCATACACGGTGAGGGGCGCGAAAACGCGTCTGCCTTCCGGCGATATGCTGACCTTTTCGCAGGCAACGCGGAAACTTTTGTCCGGAAGTTGTTTTCCGTTAAGCAGAATTTCTCCGCCGGCACGCGGCACGTCACCCATTACCGCGTTCATCATCGTTGATTTCCCTGCGCCGTTTGCGCCTATAACCGCAACTATTTCACCTGCGTAAACGTCAAGGCTTATTCCTCTGAGCGCCTGTATCGCGCCGTAGTTTACGCTGAGATTTCTGATGGAAAGGACAGGCTCCATGCTTATTCCTCCTCTCCGAGATATGCCGCAAGCACTTCGCGGTTGCTCTGCACATCTTTTGCGCTGCCGTCCGCGATTTTCGCGCCGAAGTTGATACATACAACGTGGGAGCAGATATTCATGACAACGTCCATGTGGTGCTCAATGAGCAGAATCGTCAAGCTGAAATCTTTGTGTATTCCGCTTATAAGTTCGTTGAGTTCGATAACTTCTTCAGGGTTCATGCCTGCCGCGGGCTCATCAAGCAGCAAAAGTTTCGGACGAAGCGAAAGGGCGCGGGCAATCTCAAGTCTGCGCTGCAGTCCGTACGGCAGTGTTCCCGCTTTTTGTTCCGCAAGCTCCGCAAGTCCGACTCTGTCGAGCAGTTCCATACTTTCCCGACGCGTATCAGCCTCACGTTTTTTCCAGCGTCCGAGATGTGTCACCGCCTCGGCGAAGCTGTATTTGTGGAATGTCTGCGCCGCTGTCATAACGTTTTCGAGTACCGATGAACCGCCGAAAAGTCTGAGGTTCTGGAAGGTTCTCGCAATTCCGAGCGGTACAATCTGATAGGTCTTGAGTTTGTCTATTCTTCTGCCTTCGTAGATTACTTCGCCTGCAGTTGCCGCGTAAACGCCTGTAATCAGGTTAAAAATAGTCGTTTTTCCTGCGCCGTTGGGACCGATAAGCCCCATAAGCTCACCTTGCTCGATTTTGAAGGACACGTTGTTAACAGCGGTGACACCGCCGAAACGTATGGTTAAATCTTTAAGTTCAAGAAGAGCGCTCATTTATTCGCCCTCCTTTTCCGGCTGTTCAGCCTTTTTGCCGAAGCCGAGATGTTTTTTGACGTAATCAAACGTAAGCTCGTTCGTTCCCATAATGCCTTCGGGGCGCAGTATCATAACAAGCACGAGGACAAGTCCGTAAATAAGCATGCGGTATTTTGAGATCGGACGGAAAAGTTCCGTAACAAGCGTAAGAATTGTAGTGCCTATGAGGCAGCCGCTCATTGAGCCGAGTCCGCCGAGGACTACAACGGAAACAAGCTCCGTTGATTTTGCCATGTCAAACATGACAGGCTGAATGAACGAGATAAATCCGGCGAGCAGCGCGCCTGCCACACCGCAGTAGAAGCCTGAAATGGCAAGGCTCAGAACGCGGCAGCGCGCCGTATTGAAGCCGAGCAGCGAGGCTGCCACGTAGTCATCGCGGCAGGCTTTGAAAGCGCGCCCGTAGCGGCTGTTCACAAGACAGAACATACCGCAGGTCATAATCAGAAAGAAAGCCATTACAACAGGAAACGTCGTAAAGTTGTCAATTCCCGGGTAGCCGCGCGCGCCGCGCGTAACGCTTTCCCAGTTCTCAATTATCAGTCTGATAGCTTCTCCGAGTCCAAGCGACGCTATTGTGTAGTAGTCTCCGACAAGTTTCAGTGTCGGCAGACCGATAAGGTAAGCACACAGCATTGCAAGCAAACCGCCGGCAAGTATCGCCAGAATGAAATTAACGTTGAACTGCACAGTAAGAATTGCCGCTGTATAGGCGCCTATAACCATGTATCCGGCATGACCGAGCGTGTAAATTCCGGTAAAGCCTGTGAACAGAGACACGCCGAGTGAAGCTATGCAGTTAATCGCAAGAAGCGTAAGAATACCGGTTGAATAACCCACAGCAGACACCTACACTTTCTCGCTGACCGCCTTGCCGAAAAGGCCTGACGGGCGGATTATAAGCGTGACTATAAGAAGGAAGAAAACGACTAAATCTCTGAACTGGCTTGACACAAAACCTGCGGTCAGCATTTCGGCAAGTCCGAGAATAAGACTGCCGGCAATCGCGCCGGGCAGAGAGCCGAGACCGCCGATGACAGCCGCGACAAACGCTTTTGTCGTGATCGTGCTGCCAAGCTGCGGATAGAGCGTGTAACGCGCCGAGAGGAAAATCCCGCCGACCGCGGCAAACAAACCTGCCACAAAGAATACTATTGCGATAAGACGGTTGACATTGACACCCATAAGAGATGCCGTGCGCAGATTGCAGGAAGCGGCGCGAATCGCAAGCCCCCATTTTGTTCTGTTGAGGAAAAGCTGCAACGCAACAAGCGAAACGATTGAAACGACAAGGGAAAGTATGTCAAACGCGCTTGTGGTCGCAAAACCGAAAACGCTGACCGGCTGCATGGGAAGCACAGGCGGCAGCGCCCTGAAACGCCCGCCTATTGTAACAACAAAAAGATTTTCGATAACAATGCTCATACCCATTGAAGCAATGAGAAGATAGAGTGTTATCGGAGTACGTTCGCGTATCGGGCGGTATGCGAAACGCTCGACAAGTATCGCAGAAAAACCGGCGCCGAGAACCGCCGCAAACGATGCCGTCCAAATTCCCGCACCGTAAGACATCAGCGCGTAATAACAGATATAGCCGCCGATGACAAGAAAACCGCCGTGCGCGAAATTGGAGAAAAGCAGTATCGAATAGACAAGAGAATAACCGACAGCTATCAGCGCATAAACGGAGCCGAGCGACAAGCCGTTGATAATCTGCTGGACAATATCCAAAATCTATACACCCCTTTGCGGATCAGTTCAGTACAAAACACAAAACAGGCTGACCTGATACCCCAAATTGTCAGTCAAATCAAAAAGCCGCAAGATTGCGGCAGTTATTATAACACCTGCAAAGGGCAAATTGCTTTGCCCTTTGTATATGCAGAAAAATCACCCTGCTATTTAGGCTGGATAACCTTGTAGAAATGTCCTTTCAGGTCGTCCGCTATTTTCAGGATTGCCGCAGGTTTGTTAATTACGTTATGATCCTTCGGATCAATCGAGATCGTGAAATGCGTGAGCTTGATGTCCTTCGTGTTTTCAAGCGCCTTAGCTATTGCCGGCCCCTCTGCGCAGCCCGCCTTCTCTATTGCCCACACGAGCCATTTTGCCGCGTCGTATGCCATGGTGAGGTTCGTAAATTCCTTGCATTCGTCCTTGTAGGTTTCCTTATATTTGGCGAACACGGGAACCATCTGCGGATCGCCGAGATACGTGTGGTTGACCCAGTAGGTGCCTTTCATCGCGTCTCCGGCAATTTCGCTCATGAAATCCGCGTAACCGTCGCCGCCGATAACCTTAATATTAATTCCGAGTTCCTTCGCCTGTTTGATTATAAGCGCCATATCCTTGCCCATGCCGGGGAGGAACATAACGTCAGCGCCTTTTTCTTTAACTTTCGTGAGCTGTGCGCGGAAATCAACGTCCGCGTCACGGTAGCCTTCATCGGCAACAACCTTTCCGCCAAGCTCGGTAAAACTCTTAATAAAGAATTCGCGAAGTCCCTGTGCGTAGTCGGAACCTACGTTATAGAGAATTGCCGCTTTTTTCGTACCGAGATCGCTGACGGCGAGCTCTGCCGCAACCTTGCCCTGATACGGGTCAATAAAACAGACGCGGAACGAATAGGGGCGCACGTTTCCTTTTTCGTCAACCGCTACGAGCGGGTTCGTCGCGCAGGTCGCAATCTGCGGAACCTGCGCCTTGTTGACGATAGGAGCGGTCGAGAGCGTTATTCCGCTTGGGTTCGTGCCAAGCACCGCGCAGACGTGGTCGTGTTCAATCATTCTGCGGACCGCGTTGACAGCGTCCTCTGATTTTGACTTCGTGTCGTAGACAACCAGCTTCAGTTTCTTGCCGAACATTCCGCCTTTTGCGTTGACTTCGTCAATAACAAGCTGCGCGGAATTGGCTTCTGCCGTTCCGTATGCCGCAAAGTCGCCTGTAAGAGCCGCAAGATAACCGATATTGTTTGGGTCTCCGCTGTCCTGTTTCGCGCCGCTGCCGACAAAATACCAGCCGCAGAAAGCAATTATAAGAATTGCAACTATTGCCAATACCTTTTTGTTCATTTTTCATGCCTCCGAATTATATTTTTTAATGCGCTGTGCAAAATTTTTCTGATTTCTAAAACTCAAAACCGCTGCCGCATCGTCGCATTTTGTTACTGACTGTAAAATCCATAACACACCTCCGCTGCTCCGATACCCGTTTGTTTCCGGGAGATAACGGCGAAGATAATAAACTATTTTTTAAATTTTGTAAAGTAAAAAATTTTTATTTAATTTTAGTTCATTTT
>JAZRZG010000091.1:0-16240 GCA_045601305.1 Synergistaceae bacterium | reverse complement strand
AACGGTCCTCCGGGTCGCGCTTCTCGCAGAGCTTCGGGCTCAAACGACTGCCGGTGGCAGCGGCGGGCTGCGGACTTCGCACTTAACTCACTTCGGGCGGCAAAGCAGACAGACTGTATCGGAATGCAGTCAGCAGCGGGGTTTTTCAAGGTTTCGGCAAAATTGTCGTACGCTGTTTCACAAGAAAACTTTGAAATTCTGCCGCTGCAAAATTCCGAAGATGTATAAAACCGCGGGGGTATAACTTCGCGGGTGTATGAATAACGGGGGTATGAGTAACGGGAAAAGATTTTTGACCCGTATTTTTTCGTATTTTTTTCTCCCGTTTTCAGCAGGACAGAAAAACAAATTACCAATGACCAAGTACCAATTACCGAATGACCGCAGGGAATATCGAGCGTTTAGCGAGAGTATCGGTGGTGTCCGCTGAAGCGGACTTTGAAAGTTAAAACCGTAATCCCGTGTTTTATACTAACGACTGACGACCAACAACTGACGACTTTTTACTCTCGTTTTTGTTATAAATACTGAAACCGTTCGTCTTGCTGCGGGCACGAAGTGCAGCGCAGCAACCAGCGGCGTTACGGGCTTTGCCCGTCAGAACCAAGCCCTTACGGGCAAAGACACTGGATTCTGCGCTAAATCCTTCGGATTTCCGCAGAATGACGGATTAAACTTTAAGTGTTTGACAACTTTTTGCTGACGACTAACGACTGACGACAAGAACGCACTTCGCACTTCGCACCTCGCACCTCGCACATATCCTCGAGTAACCTCGGTATTCCCTACGGTCATCTGCACTTCGCACCTCGCACTTAGCACCTCGCACTTAGCACCTCGTACTTAATTTTAGAGCCTTTTCTACTCCCGACTTTTTACTTCCGACTCCCGACTCCCGTATTCTATACTCCCGTCTTTTATACTCCCGTGTTTTATACTCCCGTGTTTTGTACACACTGTACCCGAAATTGTTTTTTAGGGTACAAAAAAACGGCTTGGGATTTTTTCCAAGCCGTTTTTGTTATAAATACTGAAACGTTTGTCTTGCTGCGGGCACGAAGTGCAGCGCAGAATGACGGATTAAACTTTAAGTGTTTGACAACTTTTTGCTGACGACTAACGACAAGAACGCACTTCGCACTTCGCACCTCGCACCTCGCACTTAATTTTAGAGCCTTTTCTACTCCCGACTTTTTACTTCCGACTCCCGACTCCCGTATTCTATACTCCCGTCTTTTATACCCCCGTGTCCTGTACTCCCGTTTTTCGTACTCTCGTTTTTTATACTAATAACTGACGACTGACGACTAACGACTGACGACTTTTTCTATACGCTGAGTGCGCCTACTTTTTCGCAAGTTCTTCGTCAATCGGCTGCCAGCCGCCGCCGAGAGCCTTGAAGAGTTGTATTGTCGCGCTGGAAATACGTCCTCTGTTGATGGCATACTGTTCGGAAAGTGACAGATACGCTTCCTGTGCATTGATAACGGTGTCAAAATTGACAAGTCCTGCCTTGTACTTGTCTTCCGCGATTTCAACTGCCGCCTTGGCAGCCTCAAGACCATCTTTGAGCGATATTCCTCTGTCTATTCCGTGTACTGAATCTACAAGGGCATTGCGTACTTCGGCAATTGCCTTGAGCACTGTTTTTTCATAGGCATAAAGCGCTTGTTTTTCCGCTTCTGTCTGCATGGTTATGTTGCTGCGTATTGCGCCCCAGTGGAATATCGGAAGGGTTACGGAAGGCCCGAAGCCGAAATTGCGGGACACTGCTTTGAAGAGGCTGTCGCTTTCTATGGCTTCCGTGCCTATGGAACCTGCAAGGAAGAAGCGCGGCCAAAGGTTTGCCTGTGCCGCTTCTCTTTTGGCAAACGCGGCTGCAACCTGCCGCTCTGCCGCCTGTATGTCAGGACGCTGGCGGAGCATATTCGCCGGTATGCCGTACAGGACACCGCCGGAAGCTGCAGGAATGTCTTTCGGCGCGCTGAGTTCTTGTTCAAGCTCGCCGGGGATTTTTCCGACAAGCACCGCTATGGCATTCTTTGCTTCTTCCACGCTTGTTTTGAGCGGAGGAATCATTGCTTCAACTTGTTCCAGAGTGTATTTTGCCTGCTGCAGCGTAAGCTGGTCTGCAAGTCCCGATTTCCAGCGCGATTCTTGCAGTTTGTAGGTTTCTTCGCGCAATTTGTAGTTTTCTTCAGCAACCTTGAGATTGAGCTGCACCGTGCGGAGCGTTATGTACTGCAGCGCGATTTCCGCTGAGAGCGATACCCATGTGTTGTAGAGCTGCGCATACTGAGCCTGAACTGATGCTTTTGAGGCTTTTACTTCTGCGCGGCGCGCTCCGAAGATGTCTATTTCCCATGACGCGTCAATGCCGAGAGAAAACACGTTTGAAGTCATACCGCCGCTTCCGCCTTCCGCAACCTTTCCATTGGTTGCTTCCGATTTCATTCCGCGCTGATATGTGCCGGAAGCGTCAAGCCACGGCAGGAGAGCTGATCTGCTTGAATTCAGCCCTGCGCGCGCCTGCACGACTCTTGAACGCGCGGTGTTGAGGTCGCGGCTGTTTTTGAGCGCACATTCTATGAGACTGGTAAGCGTTTCGTCATTAAACGCTGTCCACCAGCCGGCAAGCAGCGCGGGGTCAGGCTCTGTCAGTTTGAGCTCGCCTGAGTTGATGTCAGGTATCGGATAGCTTTTGGCAAGTTTCAGGAATTCTCCGTCTTTGAGCTGCGGATCGCCTTTTGCCGCCTCCATGGAATATGCCGCGCCTGCAAAAACTGCAAGAACGGCTGTTATGAGCAGTGCAAGAATCGTTGTCTTTTTCATTCCGTTACGCCTCCTGCTCCGAAACTGTATTTTTTTCTTCAGCTTTTTTTCCGAAGGTGCGGCGTTTGCCGTACACTTTTTCACGCATTGTCTGGAAGAACACGTAAAGTCCCGGTATAAGGAAAATGCCGAGTATTGTCGCCGCGTTCATTCCGAAGAACATTGTCGAGCCGACTGCTTTGCGGGAGCCTGAGCCTGCGCCTGACGCAAAAAGCATCGGAAGAACGCCGAGAACGCAGGTGAACGCGGTCATGAGAACTGAACGGAAACGTTCTCCCGCTGCGGTCGCCGCGGCGTCTATGATTGAAAGTCCGTGTTCTTCGCGCTGTTCTTTCGCAAACTCAATGATAAGTATCGCGTTCTTTGCCGCAAGTCCTATGAGAAGCAGTATGCCGAGCTGCGCGTATATTGAAATCGGAAGTCCCATAACGCGGACGCCCAAAATGGCGCCGAGCATGGCAACCGGCAGAGAAAGCACGACAGGCACAGGCACTGTCCAGCTTTCATACTGCGCGACAAGGAACAGGAAGGCAAAGAGCAGCGAAACGGAAAGTATAAGCGCAATCTGGTTGCCTGCTGTGCGTTCCTGGTAGGACATTCCCGAATAGTCAACTGTGTAGCCTTCCGGAAGTTTTTCGGCAAGTTTTTCAAGTACCTCCATGCCTTCACCAGTTGAATAGCCCTGTTTCATTACGATGTTGATGTTCGCCGACGGGTAGAGGTTGTAGCGTTTGTATGTGCTCGGCGCAAGTACTTTTTTGACGTGAACAAGCGCTTCAAGCGGAATCTGCTGTCCTGTCGCGCTTGAAACGTACGCTCTGCCGATGTCGCTGATTTTTGAACGGTACTGCGCGTCGGCCTGCACCATGACACGGTTGACCTGTGAGCCGAGGTTTATGTCGTTGATATACGCTGAACCGAAATACATCTGCATGGCGGCAAACACGTTGCTGACAGGCACGTTCATCATTTCCGCCTTTTCGCGGTCGATATCAACGTAAAGGTGCGGTGTGCCGGCGTTATAGGTACTGAATGCCGCCGCGACTTTTTCGTTGCTGTTAAGCTGCATCAGAAGTCCGCCGAGCACTTTTTCAAGTTCCGCAGGGTCTGATTTCAGCGTTGATTCAAGGCGTACGTCAATACCGCCTGAAATGCCGAGTCCTGAAATGGAAGGCGGCGTGATTACGTTGATTTTCGCGTTCGGAATGCGTGCGGCAATCCCGCGCACTTTTCCGACTATCGCGTTGAGGCTCTGCGCTTTGTCGGAGCGCTGTCCCCACGGTTTGAGAGGAATAATGATTGACGCCCAGTTTTCTCCGCGTCCGCCTATGAGCGACATACCTGTAATTGCCATTGTGGTTTTAACGCCCGGTATGTTCCTGATTTCGTCAGCAAGCGCGTTTGTGAGCGTTGAGGTGCGTTCTTTTGAGCTGCCTTCAGGAAGCTGAATTGCCGTGAACATAACACCTTGGTCTTCATCGGGAAGGAACGCCGTAGGCGACATTTTGTAAATCAGGAAGAAGCTGCCTATGACAACCGCAACCGCAAGCACGACTATCCAGCAGCGTTTTGCAAGCCAGGTTGATTTTTCAACGTACCAGTCGGTTGATTTTCTGAGTGCGCGGTTAAACCATGCAAGCGGACCTTTTTCGGCAGGCTTGATGTCCCTGAGAAGGTGCGCGCACATTGCAGGGCTTGTCGTAAGAGCAAAGACGAGCGAACACATGACAGAGATGGAAATTGTAACCGCGAACTGGCGGTAAATCTGTCCCGTGATGCCCTGCATGAACGCGACAGGGACAAAAATCGCAAGGAAAACGAGCGTTGTGGCAACCATAGGTCCGGTAATGTCTTTCATAGCCTGTGTGGTGGCTTCAAGCGGCGTGCATTTGTCGCGCTCCATGACGTAGGTGACGCGTTCAACGACGACGATTGCGTCGTCAACAACTGTGCCTATAACCAGAACAAGTCCGAACAATGTAAGAATGTTTATGGAATAACCGAGCGCGGCAAGTCCCACAAATGTCGCAAGAAGCGAAACGGGGATTGCCATAATCGGCACAAGCGTAACTCTCCAGTCCTGAAGGAATATCCAGCAGACGAAAACGACCAGAAGGAACGTAATAATAAGTGTCAGCAGTATTTCCTTGATTGTTTCGATAACGTATTCTGTCGAGTCGTAGCCGAGGTTAAGTTCAATGCCGTTGGGAAGCGTTCTTTTGATTGTCTCGATGACTTTTGTGGCAGCGCGCATAACGGTAAGGGCATTTGAGCCAGATGCCTGCGTCATGTCAACCATTGCGGCGTCAAAACCGTTGTATTTGTTCGCAAACGTATAGGACTCAGAGCCCAGCTCAATTTTGGCTATGTCTTTGAGCTTGACGACACCGCCGGCGTTTGTGGCAACGATTATCTTTTCAAAATCGGAAACCTTTGACAGACGCCCTTTTGTGAGCAGAGAGTATGTAAGTACCTGATTTGCCGCCATAGGCGCAGTTCCTATTGAGCCGAGTGATGCCTGCGTGTTCTGTCCCTGAATTGCCGCCGCAACCTGTGCAACCGTTATGCCGAGCGACGTCATGCGCTCAGGGTCAAGCCACACGCGGACACTGTAACGTCCGCCCCACACGTCAACGTCACCCATGCCCGCAACACGCGCAAGAACGTTTTTGACGTTTGAATAGGCATAGTCCATAAGTTCAAGGCTTGCGTACGCGCCGTTCGGCGATGTAAGCGAAACCATGCCGAGGTCCTGCGCAAACGCCGATTTAACGCTGATTCCGCGCGCCGTAACCTCCGACGGAAGACGCGGCGTCGCCTGCGTGACACGGTTCTGTACTTTAACAAGCGCAATGTCAGGGTCAACACCCATTTTGAACGTTACGTAGAGCTGATAGTTTCCGTTGCTGCTTGCCGTTGACTCCATGTAAATCATGCCGTCAACGCCGTTGATTTCTTCTTCAAGCGGCGCGCCGACAGTTTTTGAAACTGTTTCCGCGTCAGCGCCGACAAAGTTCGCGTTAACGCGAACCTGCGGAGGGGTGACGTTCGGGTATTGCGCGACAGGCAGGCTGAAAATGCAGATTATGCCTGCCAGCGCCATAACTATTGAGACAACCGACGAGAACCGCGGGTGCTCTATAAAGAATTTTGCAAACATCTGTTATTTACCTTGCTTTGCAGGTTTGAGGTCAAGTTCTGATTCTTTCGCCTTTTCCGCGGCGGAATCTCTGCTCTTCTGGTCTTCAACGACCTGTACCTTCACACCCGGACGCACCATCTGAATACCCTGTACGATAATCTTGTCGCCTTTTTCAAGTCCGTCTTCAACAAAGCGCGCGCTGCCGTATTCATCGCCGAGCTTCACGCGTTTCATAACGGCTTCCTGCTTGTCATTCACAATGTAAACGTAGTCGCCCTGAGCATCGGCAAGCACCGCTTCCTGCGGTATAAACTTCACAAGGCGCGTTTCGACAGGCTTTGCCGCGACACGCACAAGAGCGCCGGGCATCAGCTTGCCCTTCTTGTTGTCATAGCGCACACGCACGGCAACCGTGCCGGTTTTTGAGTCAACCTGATTGTTTTCATAGTCGCGCTTTCCCGCGGCTTCGATAACCTCGCCGTTTGAAAGCGTAATCGTTGTCTTAAAAATTGAACCGTTCCTGCTGAATGAATCTATAAGGTCAAGATAATCTCTGTCCGGCATTGAGAAAGAGACACGGATGGGATCTTCCTGTACTACAACGGCAAGAGGCGAACTGTCAGGCTTCACGTAATTACCTTTCGTGAAAAGCGCCTTGCCGATACGCCCTGTAATCGGAGAACGGACAGACGTTCTGTCAACGTCTATCTGCGCAAGCTGCAAGGAAGCCTCTGCCGAAGCAAGCGCCGCCTTAGCAGAAAGATACGCGGCGTTTGCCTTGTCGCTTTCCGAAGCAGAAACCGCGCGCTGGTCTGCTGTTTTGACGCGTTTCAAGTAACTTTCGGCATTGGCGAGATTTGCCTTTGCTTCTTCAACCTGAGCCTTGCGGAGGTCGCGCGTTGCCTTGTACTGTTTCTGCTCCAGCGTGAACAACAGCTGTCCTGCGCGGACGATTGAGCCTTCCTTGAAATTCACGGCGTCAATTTTGCCGGAAACACTCGGAACAACGTTGACCGTCTGTACAGGCTCAACAGTTCCGACATATTCCTTCTGCGTTGAAAGGTCTGCTTCCTCAACCACGCCGAGAACAACGATAGGGGCAGCGTTTGCAGCCTTCATTGCCGCTTCCTGCTGCGCCTTTTTCTCCTGCGCGCCCTTGTTCCAGTACCAGCCGAACGCTGCCGCCGCGATTATCAGGACAATCGCGATAATTCTTGTTGCTCCGCCTTTTTTCTTCTCGTTTTCCATAATGCCATTCTCCTTTATGTGAATTACAAAATAATTGCCGTTTATTTATGCTCCGCAGGCGCACATCCCGCCGCAAGCTCGTGCTCCACCGCGCTGAAAATGAAATCAACGTGCCGGAAAAAATCTTTCTCAAGCATATCCATAAAACGAAGATTGCCAAGTCCGCTGAAAACGGCGACCACCGCCTCTGCCGCTGCCTCACAGTCGCAGCAGGCATTTATTTTTCCCGCCGCTTTCTCCTTTTCAAGTACCTTTGTGACAAAGTCCTTTTCCCGCACGAGAGACTCACGTTTCAAGTCTCTGAGAGCGACACAAACCTCGTCAGGCCATTCGTTCATGTGCAGAAGAATTTTGCGAATCTTAGCGTGAAGATCCTCACCCTCCGAGCTTTTCACAAAAGCCTTGTAATAATTCTTCAAGTCATTCAGAGACTCCGGCTTCTTCTCGCCAAGCGTAAAATTACGCGCCGCCTCCTCGTGCAGATATTCCGCAAGACTGATGAAAAGCCTGTTTTTGCTTTTGAAATGCCAGTACACAGCGCCCTTCGTCATACCGACAGAAGCAGCTATTTCAGCAACAGACACCTTTGCATACTGCCTTTCGCTGAAAAACTTCAGCGCGGCTTCAAGTATGCGCGTTCTTGTTTCAATCGCTTCTTCCTTTGTCCTGCGCAATATGCCGCCCCTTTCCGACACACAACTGACACACAAACGTGCAACAGGCAGTATTATACATTCTCAAAAGAATGTATGTCAAGCGACAACTGCAACAACCTAACTAAACAAGTGTATGTTTACAATACATATGTTACAAAAAGAGGAAAAAGCATTGAAAAGACTAAAGGTATTATGAACGATAGGGGTTTTATAGCGTAAATAAGGGACTAAGGTATACGGAAATACCACCGGCTGTTATAGTATGTTCTCTAAGTCAAACCAAACAAGGAGGTATTCCCGTATGGCAGATACAGTAACACAAACTATGCTCTTTAGGCAAGCCCTTGTTAAATATGCTTTGAAATACGGTGTAACAGCATCGGCTGTTAAGTACAGAGTAAACAGGCAGTATGTTTATCGCTGGAAGAAACGTTACGATGGTTCTTTGGCTTCGTTGCGTGACAGGTCAAGAAGACCTTTAAATCATCCCAATAAACATACTCCGCAGGAACTGCGTCTCATTAACAATATGTATAAGCGCAATAAGACTACAGGTCTTGTCGTGTTTTGGGTTAAGCTGCGCTGCAGGGGGTATCGCCGTTCCATTTCCTCTCTGTACAGAGTTTTGCGCCGTATTGGTGCTGTACGTGTTAAACTGCCTAATCCAAAGTTTCCTTCAGCTAAGGTTTACGAGCAGATGACTTATCCCGGGCAGAGAGTACAGATTGATGTTAAGGTTGTTCCTTCCATTTGCCTTACAGGAAGCGCAAAGGGCAAGCGTTTCGTTCAGTATACCGCAATAGATGAGTATTCCAGAATACGGTATCTCGAAGCCTTTAAGGAACAATCTACTTTATCTTCCGCATTGTTTCTGAAGCATCTGACAGAACACTTCAAGTTTAAGATAGAGTGTGTCCAGACAGATAACGGTACTGAATTTACAAACAGATTTATTGCCGGCAGAGATAAACCCACATTGTTTGAACTTACTGCCAAAAAGCTCGGTATCGTTCATAAATTAATACGCCCTTATACTCCAAGACATAACGGAAAGGTGGAGAGATCGCACAGAAAGGATAACGAATATTTTTATGCCTCTCACAGATTTTATTCTTTCGAGGATTTTGCCAAACAGCTGGCTGTTCATAACCGTAAATACAATAACTTCCCCATGAGACCTCTTGGCTGGAAGTCCCCTAGGGAAGTTTTATCTTCGTACTCTTCTTTGTAACATATGTTTGACAAACCCACAAATTTTTAATTAACGAACCGTTAATCTTCTTCAAGTTCTTCCGCGCTGCTGCCGTCTGTTATTATGCCGTTTCTGTATTCTGTCGCGGCAATCTGCGCCGTATCACGCTTTTTGACCTCTGCAGAAGCCTTCGCCGCGACACGCACGTACTCAGGTGTAAGACCGGTCATAACCCCGTCTTTTACTTCCTCAACAAGAATTTCAACAGGCTTGTTCAGCCACTGCGCGCAGTAGATCTCATGAAGCCGTGCGGCGGTTTCAAGCGTTTTCGCTTCGCGTTCCTTGACCTCTGCGCTGCCGGCGCGCTCCCATTTTTCCGCCGCCGTGCCTTCGCGCGGCGAATACGGGAACACGTGCATCTTGCCAAATCGCATTTCTGCGGCAAAGGCAAGACTGCGCCTGAACGCCGCGTCGTTTTCCTCCGGAAAACCGAGCATAAAATCAGTGCTTATGTGTGTTTCGTCACCAAGTTTTCGGCGCACGCGCTCAACAACCCGCGCAAAATCAGCAGAAACATAGCCTCTGTTCATCCGTTTCAAAACTCCGTCGTCTCCGCTCTGAAGCGGTATATGCAGATGTCTGCAAAAAGCCGGAGTATCCGCTAAAGCGTCAAGCAGCTCGTCTGTAACGGCAAGCGGCTCGACAGAACCAAACCGTATGCGTTTCAGACCATCGATTTCGCCAAGCGCGCGGACAAATTCCGGCAGTCTTTCGTAAAGTCCGAGATGAACGCCGGTCAGCACAATTTCAGGGCATTTTGCCTTAACAATGCGTTTTGCTTCCGCAAGCGCGTCATCAAAATCGCGCTGAACCGATTTTCCGCGAACATACGGTACTATACAGTAGCTGCAGAAATGGTCGCAGCCGTCCTGAAGCTTGAGAAATGCCCTTGTATGAAGCCGCGGCGCGTCAAGCTGAAGCGCGTCCCAGCCTTCTTCCGTGCGTATATCGTCAACGTACGCGCCGCTCGGTCTTCCGCCGCAGGCAAAATATTCTTCAAGTAAATCAGGTATCAGATATTTCTGCCTGTTGCCGACCGCTATGTCTATTCCAAGTTCGTCAAGCTCTTCGTCGGTGAGCTGCTGAACGCAGCAGCCTGCCGCGACAATTACGATATTAGGATGTTCGCGGCGAAGCTTTCGCACCTGCTTGCGAAATTTCCTGTCAGCCGCCGCGGTTATTGAGCAGCTGACGATAACGGCAAAATCAGGGCGCTGCTCATAGTGAAACGCTCCGCGCTTTTCAAGACTGTTCACAATGGCGTCCGCTTCGTAAAGATTTGTGCGGCAGCCCTGAACCGTTATTGAGAAAAGTTTTTTCCGCAAGAATCCCGCCATTTGCAAAATACAGGGCAGGCAGCGCCTGCCCCGCTCCATTTAATTTGACTTTTACGCCTTTTTGTCTTTTCCTTTGAAGATACCGTCGAGCATCATCGCAAGAGCGGCGTCTCCCGTAACGTTGCAGGCTGTGCCGAAGCTGTCCTGAAGTGCGAAAATCGTAAGCATGAGCGCTGTACCCGTATCATCAAAACCAAGCACGGAGATAATAATTCCAAGAGAAGCCATAACAGTTCCTCCGGGGACTCCGGGGGCTCCTACGGCAAAAATTCCGAGCAGGAACACGAACAGAAGCATTGTTCCAACCGCAGGAATATGACCGTAAAGCACCTGTGAAATCGTCATGACAAAAAAGGTTTCCGTCAGCGCAGAGCCGCAAAGATGAACCGTCGCGCCCATAGGAATGGCAAAGTCTCTGACCTCGTCCGAAAGCGGCGTTTTTCTTGCGCAGTCAAGAGCAACAGAAAGCGTTGCGGCTGAAGACATCGTGCCTACCGCAGTAAGGTACGCGGGACCGTATTCTTTGATGACGTGCCACGGATTTTTGCCTGAAACCGCGCCTCCGGCAAGGTAAAGCACCGCAAGCCAGATATAGTGCATAACCATAACGATAACGATTATTTTGAGAAATACCGGCGCCTGCTTTGTGATACTGCCTTCATACGCAAGCGTCGCAAAGGTTGCCGCAATGAAGAACGGCAGAATAGGTATGATAATTTTCTGTACAAGCTGAAGAACTATATTGTTAAACTCGCCGAGAAGTTTTTCAAAATATTCAGCCTTCGCCCAAATTACGCCCATACCGAGGAACAGCGCGAGTATAAGCGCCGTCATGACAGGGAAAACCGCCGGAATCTCCACCTTGAAAATCAGTTCGGGAATTGCGCGGAGCCCCTCAGGATTTGTAATGATATTGAGCTTCGGAATAAGGATATAGCCGGCAACCATAGACATAATGCACGCCAAAACAGTTGAAACATACGCAAGAGAAATCATTGCTCCAAGCATTTTGCTTGCGTTTGCCTTAAGCTGAGTAATAGCCGGCGCGATAAACCCAAGCACGATAAGAGGCACCGTGAACGAAATTATCTGACCGAGAATGAATTTGATTGTGTTGATGATACCGATTGTCTGTTCACCGACATTAAGACCGATAATTATGCCGAGCGCGACACCCAGCACAAGTTTGAAAATAAGACTGTTGAAAAATCCGTTTTTTTCTGACATTGCCAAATCTCCTTTATTCTTTCATCATTATGTTTACCGTTACCTCGTCGGTCTCAAGCATGCCTTCAGCCGCAAGAGTGCCGACGTTTGCTATTGTTCTTTCAGCGCTGGCGCCGATTATGCCTTCGCCGGAAAGCAGCGCCCTGCCCTTCTTTGCCGCCATGTAGCTGTCAAAAGCTGACGAAAGACCCGCGGCTATCTTACAGGCGCAGGAACTCTTTGCGCCGTCGCAGATAATGCCCGATACAGTACCCAGCGTATTGGAAACCGAAGTTTTTATAACGTCAAGAGGCAAATCGTCAAGATACGCGAACGCTCCGCTCACGCCCGCGCAGGACGCCATCGCCCCGCAGTAGGCAGACAGCCTGCCTATCAGCGTTTTGATGTGAATTGCGGTCAGATGCGAGAAGAAAAGTCCGCGAATAAGTTTTTCGCGCGGGATACCCTTCATTTCGCAGAATTTGATTACCGGAAGAGAGCAGGTCATCCCCTGATTTCCGCTGCCCGACGTAGTCATAACAGGCATTGCGCAGCCATTCATACGCGCGTCGCTGCCTGCCGCGGCAAACGCCGTAATGTTGTTCTTCAGGTCGTTGCCGTAAACACCCTCGTCTATACCTTCCTTTATCGTCTTGCCGATTCCTATACCCCACTGATTTTTCAGCCCCTCCTCGGCAATCGCGCTGTTATATTCGATTACCCTGTCAAAAAGCGGCTCAATCAGCGAAATATCTATACCGTTCGCCGTGTCATAAATAAGATCAACCGTGAGGAAAGAGTCGTCCGTCATTGTTTTGTCAGAAGAACCGCACCCCATCGCAAGCTGTTCCGAAACACCGTTCTTTTCAAGCCGCGTGATATTCGTGTGATACTTCTGAATTTCAACAAGCGCTCTGTCCGCGCCCTTAACACCCTCAAGCCTTATATAAAGTTTCTCGTCAGTACGTTCAAAACAGCTTTTTACCCTGCCTGCCGCGACATAAGCCGCGACCTCGGAAAGTCTGCTCTGATCGGCACCGGCAATAACCATCATCTCCTGCTTCGCGTCGCCGAGGATACAGCCCATCGCTACCGCTGCTTCTATGCCTACCATACCGCCGGAAGCCGGAATTTTGACACTTTTGACATTTTTTATCATGTTTCCGGAAAGATACGCCGTAACCTCGTCAGGCACACCGCCAAGCTCATCAGAAAGCTTCGCGCCCGCGTAAGCTATGGCTATAGGCTCCGTACATCCCTGAGCAGGGACGATTTCCTCAGACAAAATGCTGAGAATCTTCTCAAGCTCATTCATAACGCAACCCCCTCTGTGCGAGCACAGTCTGCGCTCAAAAATCAAAAATTCTTCATAAAGTAGATTTTACACTATTGAAACAAAAAAGTCCCGTGAAAAATTATCCGCCGCGAAAATATGAGAAGCGGCGCGGGAAAAATTTCCGCGCCGCTGATACTGCTGTTCTGCTTTCCGTTACTGTTTCTTAATCAGTTTTTTCAGTTCTTCAATTTCACTCTCAAGCGTTTCGATTTTACCGTTCAGATATTTCACCTGTTTCTGAAGCTCCGCGCGTGTCTTTGCCGTTTCGCCCTTGCCAAACTTAAGGCTTACACCGGCGTTATACGCGTTCTGATTGTTGCCGACACTCGTTGACGCGCTCAGCATAAAGTTCGGATTCGGCTTGTACGCAACACCGATTGCGCCCGCGCTTTCACCTCTGTAATTACCGTAAGCTACCGCTCCGACAAATTTGTCTCCTTCTTCGCCGCTCGGCTCCGCAAAATGCAGACCTGCCAATGCCGCGCTTATTGCTCCGACTTCCTTTACTTCGCCGGCTACAGCGTTCAGTTCCTGTCTTATCGCAGGGTCACTTCCGCCATGTTCCGCAACGTAGTCTTTCATTTGTACGTAGTTGACGGCATCTGTGTCATTTTCAGCTTTCGCTACGTTCGTGATTTTGCGCGTTATGCCTTTTGATGCGTCACCGACTGATACTTCGTTGCTTCCCGTTACTTTTGAATTGTTGCCGAGCGCAACAGAATTTGTAATGTTCTTGTCGGTTATTTTTACGTTGCTGCCGAGTACGAAGTTGTTGTTTCCGGCTATTTCGTTGTCGTTTCCTATCGCGTAGCTTCCGCTGCCGGACACAATGTTCGGGTCGCCGAACGCGCCGGAACGGTCTCCGCTTACTACGTTCTTGTAGCCGACTGAGGTTGACATCGCGCCTGTCACTACGTTGTTATAGCCGATTGCTACGGAGTTCGCGCCTTCAACACGGCTGTTTTCGCCTATCGCTACGCTGTTTTCAGCCAATGCCTGCGCGTTTGTGCCGAGCGCAAGCGCGTTTTCTGCAGTTGCCTGCGCGTCGTTGCCAAGCGCTACAGAATTATCGTGCGTTGCTTTCGCGTCTGTACCAAACGCTATTGAGTTGGCGCCTGAGGCAGCCACGCCCTGCGGGTTTGTTGAAGCACCCATCGCAATCGCGTTTTTGCCGCTTGCGGTCGTGCCTGAAATCGCCGGCAGATATTCCCCGACCGCTTCTGAAAGCAGTTCCGCGTTTGACATAGTCGGGTCATGCAGCACATATTGCTTACACACTGCTGCCAGTGCTTCCGCCTGCTCAGTTGTAATATTGGCAAGGTCATCAACAGAGGTAATACCCGGTACCGTGCCTGGGGGGAGTGTTCCCAAAAGACCTTCCCATGTGGCATAAAGGTCAGAATGTTTGTCTTTGTTGAGAACGATATCTTTCAACCCTGTCACCATGTAGCTCATGGCAGTATCTTCATCCTTAAAGGGGTCTGCCCAGCCGAGGGCGAAAGTATTGTCGCCGACTGCCTGAGCAAACGTACCCATTGCAACGCTGCCCTTTCCTGCAGCCGAGTTGCCGGCTGTTCCCGCTGCTGTACCGGCGCCGAACGCAAAGGAGCCGTCGGCGTACGCTTTGCCTCCGCCAACCTTAAACGTTGATGAACCCGCTTCTACAACTAAGCCGCCGCCTGCAAAAGACGCAGCTCCATTTGCAAGTGATTTGTAACCTGCTGACGTGGAATAATTTCCCTTAGCATCCGTATAGGAACCCATAGCCGTGGAATAGTCGCCTACAGCTTCCGTTCTGAAACCCATCGTTGTGGAATAGTTGCCGCTGGCAGTCGTACCATCACCCATCGCCGTAGAAGTTTGCCCGCTGGCAGTCGTCCGACTACCCATCGCTGTAGAACCGCCTCCGAGAGCATACGTATGATTCCCCATCGCCACGGAAGCCTCCCCTTCGGCAATAGTGTAGTAACCCATCGCTGTGGAAACAATTCCGATTGCTTGCGTATTGCTTCCCATCGCAGTGGAACGTTCGCCGCTGGCTGACGTTTCTTTGCCCATCGCTACGGAAACATCTCCGCTTGCGGTCGTATAGAAACCCATTGATATTGCATTAGCACCTTTTGTCGCATCGCCGTCAACACCCGCAACCGCGCCAATACCAAACGCAAACGAACTGTTGCCGTAGGCTTGACCACCGGCATCGCTTGTGCTTCCGCCGCCTGCAAAGGAAACATCACCTACCGCCTTAGAAGCATAACCCATTGATACGGAAAGGGTACCGCTCGCGATCGTACCGTCTCCCATAGTCACGGAAACAGCTCCGGTGGCATGCGTGTGGGTACCCGTAGCCAAAGCAATAGGTCCGCTAGCGGTTGTCCAGTCACCCATCGCTGTGGAAGCTCTTCCGCTGGCGGTCGTATGAAAACCCAACGCAGTGGACTCTACCTCACTAGCAGTCGTCAGCCAACCCATCGCAGTGGAATAGTTTCCACTGGAGTTCGTTTGGTAGCCCATCGCCGTGGAATAATAGCCTGCGTCAGCACCGGTTCTTGGTCCAATCGTACCGGCGGCGCTGTTAATTATCGTTCCATCACCTGCCATTGCCGGCGATACCGTCGCGAAGATGAACGACAGGAGCATTAGGATTGTCGCAAGTTTCTTGATGTTTCTCTGTTTCATTGTGTTTCCTCCTTGTATGAATTTTGTGTAACCAATTGATTTCGCCATTTATACCAAACAAACATCTGCCACGGTTAGTACGCAAACCTGACGGAGTACGTTCCGCCGTTCTGCGTATTATACAGCATAATCGCTGTTGCGCAAGAAATATCTACAGGGTTTCTTCTCTCCTGTGCCGTCTGATGACAAGGCAGACTATAAAGTGTTAAGTCCTCCCAATTAGTAAATATGTTTTCAGCAGAAATTTTGGAAACACTTGCTGTTTTTTTGACACGGTGTAAACTCAGTTGCAGTGCGGCTTTATCTGCAATAAGTGTTTCCGTTTTTTGAGCAAAAAACATATTTATATAGTAGAGGGAGTTGTTAATTTCGCACCTCGCACTCCGCACCTTGCACTTCGGGAAACCAAAGTGATAAAGGGGGTAACGTTTCTAACGTACTGCGTATGCGATGGGCGGACAACAAATTAACGGCTTTCTCTATCGGGCTTTCTTTTCCGGCTGAAGCGGAGCTTCCCCAAGTTGTTTTCCGTTTCACTGGGGCGGAATTGAA
>JAZRZG010000090.1:0-27529 GCA_045601305.1 Synergistaceae bacterium | reverse complement strand
CAGTGCAGGAAGCAGTCTAACTTTATCTTTTGCCGTAAGGCACAGAACTCCTTTTTTCATACACTCCGTTACAATCTCAGCCGCAGGTTTTACGGTTGTTAGACCGATCATGAACCCCATGCCTGTAACATTTTTAATGCCACTGGCATTTTCGAGCGTTTCAAAAATCAGTCTGCTTTTTTTGCGGACAGCTGACAAAAGGCTATCATCAATGCGTTTTAATACACTTATTGCCGCAACACAGGAAACCGGATTTCCACCAAAGGTTGAACCGTGATCTCCAAAGCCAAGCGTGTGTTCAACTTTTTCTCCAAGCAGGGTTGCTCCCAGCGGCAAGCCGCCTGCAAGCCCTTTGGCGGTGGAAACGATATCTGGCGTAATGCCAAAATTCATATAGGCATAAAGCTGCCCGCTCCTGCCGTTACCCGTCTGCACCTCGTCAACTATAAGCAAAATGTCATTTTTGCGAGCAAACTCCGCAACCTGTTTTACGTAGTCAGTTTCAAGCGGCACTACTCCGCCTTCACCTTGCACACATTCCAACATAATAGCAGCAATTTTTCTGCCTGCACATACATGCTGAAGGTCATCAAAATCGTTGGCCGCGGCATGTACAAAACCTGCTGTAAGCGGCTTATATATTTCATGATAATGTTCCTGCCCCGTTGCAGCAAGTGTTGTTATTGTACGCCCGTGGAAGCTGTTTACAAGCGTTACAATTGTATAGCAGTCTTCGCCTTTTGTATCCGCAGCGTATTTACGCGCGACTTTAATTGCACATTCGTTGGCTTCAGCACCTGAATTTGAGAAAAATACTTTTTTCATTCCGGTCCTTTCGCACAGCATTTCGGCAAGTTTGGCACATGGCTCAGTGTAATATAAATTAGACGCGTGCTGCAGTTTTCCAATCTGTTTAATTACCGCCTGTTGCCAGACTTCGTCCGCCACACCAAACGAATTAACAGCAATTCCTGTACTAAGGTCAATATATTCTCTTCCGTCTTCGTCATAAACTTTTGAGCCTTTTCCGGAAACTATCTGAAGTGGAAAACGCTTATAAGTTCCTGCAATGTATTTAGTATCCGTTTCTTTTATATCCATTATTCACTGTCTCCCGTAATCATAGTACCCGCCCCTTCGTCAGTAAGCAGTTCCATAAGAATTGAGTGCGGTACACAACCGTCCATTATGATCACATTTTTAACACCTTCCCTAATAGCTTCGACACAACACTCAACTTTTGGAATCATACCTCCTGAAATTATTCCGATGTCCTTAAGCTGCTCAGCGTCTTTGATGCTGAGACTGCCAACAAGAGAACTGGGATCTTCCGGATTTTTCAGAATGCCTGCAATATCTGTCATAACAATAAGTCTTTCAGCGTTAAGCGCACCTGCAATATACGCAGCTGCTGTATCGCCGTTGATGTTGTAATTATTGCCCTGCCTGTCACAGCCAAGTGTTGAAATAACAGGAATATATCCCTTTTCGAGCAAATCAATAACAGGTTGAATATGAATTTTGACAATATCGCCGACGAAACCAAGTTTTTCGTTTTTGAACGTAGCTTCTATCAGATGTCCGTCAATTCCTGAAATTCCTATTGCAGAGCCTCCTTTAACTTCAAGCAGATTAACAAGTGTTTTATTAACTTTTCCGGCAAGCACCATCTGTGCGATTTCAACTGTTTCTCTGTCTGTAACACGAAGTCCGTCAACAAACTCTGGCTGTTTGTCCAGTTTGCCCATAAGCGCGCTCATTTCAGGGCCTCCTCCGTGAACAAGAACAACCCTTACGCCAATAAGCCAAAGCATAACGATATCCTGCATAACCTGCATTTTCAGTTGGTCATCAATCATTGCGTTGCCACCATATTTTATTACGACGATTTTTCCGTTGTAACGTTTTATATATGGCAACGCCTGAATAAGTATCTCTGCCCTTTCTGAATTTGTAATGTTCATTTCAGTTCTCCTATGTACGGTAATCCCCGTTAATTTTTACATAGTCATATGTGAGATCGCAGCCCCACGCTGTTGAACTGCACTCCCCGCTATTGAGGTTTACAAGTATGTCAATTTCATTTTCAAGCAGAATTTTTTTTGCGGTCTCTTCTGAAAAATTGACTCCGGCACCGCCTTTGCATACCTCAATTGTACCTGCTACCGATTTAAACGAAACATCGATTTTTTTAACGTCAACCACAGCTCCGCTGTAGCCTATTGCACAGAGTACCCGTCCCCAGTTTGCATCAGCACCAAACATTGCAGCCTTGGTAAGGCTTGAACTGATAACAGCTTGTGCAACTTTGCGTGCTGTTTCCATATTTGAAGCTGCCGTTACGTGACATTCAAGCAGTTTTGTCGCGCCTTCGCCATCTTTGGCAATGAGTCTGCAAAGCTGAATTGAAATTGTATTAAGAGCTTTCATAAAAGCGGCAAAATCTTCGCCGTCTGAATCTATCAGCACATTTTCGGCACAGCCGTTTGCAAGCACAACAACCATATCATTAGTTGAGGTGTCGCCGTCAATGCTTATCATGTTAAATGTGTTCTGAATATCTCCGGAAAGTGCTTTTTGCAGCATTGCAGGGGAAATTGCGACATCGGTTGTTATAAAAACAAGCATTGTTGCCATATTCGGATTTATCATTCCGCTGCCTTTGGCAATTCCGCCTATGCGGCATATTTTACCACCTATTTCAAATTCTGCCGCTATCTCTTTTTTAAGGGTGTCTGTTGTCATAATAGCTTCAGCAACATTTGACCCGCCGTCAGCGGAAAGTTCGGATACAAGCTGCGGAATGCCCCTTTCAAAAGGCTCCATGGTCATTTGCTGTCCAATAACACCGGTTGATGCAACTACAATATCATTTTGAGTTATACCCAAATTTTCTGCAAGCAGTACGCTAGTTTTTTCGGCTATTTCCTCTCCGTTTGCGTTGCATGTATTTGCGTTACCGCTGTTGCATATAATTGCTCGGGCATAGCCGTCTGCAATATGTTTTTTAGTAACCACTAGCGGTGCACCTTTTACTAGATTTGTAGTATAAACCGCCGCTGCCGCTGCTGATTTTTCGCTGAAAATCAGCGCGAGGTCTCTTTTTGTTCTGTTTTTTCTTACTCCGCAGTGAATACCACTTGCCATAAAACCCTTTGGGGCGCACACACCGCCTTCAATCAATTTCATTTTTCTCCTCCTGATATTTTAAGCCCAGTTGTTTCTTCAAGGCCAAGCACTATATTCATATTCTGTATTGCTGCGCCGGATGCGCCTTTTCCCAGATTGTCAAAGCGCGCAACGAGAAGGATTCTCTCGTTATTTCCGTAAACTGCAATCTGAAGATCATCTCTTCCGGACATCGCTGCCGCAGAAACAAAACCGTTCTCGTCAGCATTTTCAACTAATCTTACAACTTTACTGTTGTAAGCACATCGGTATCGTCGGTAAATATCATTTATATCTCCGTTGATCTGTGATCTAAAAAGAGGCACTATCACTTCCATGCCGGAATAAAAATCTGAAACTACCGGCATAAAAACAGGTGCTTTTTCAAGATTACAGTATTTTTGCATTTCGGGAAGATGTTTGTGCTTCTGGGCAAGTCCGTACATACGCGGTGCTTCAAGTAACGCATCTTTTTCAGTTTCATATTGTGCAATCATTTTCTTTCCGCCACCTGAATATCCTGTAAGTGAAAAGGCTGTAAGTTCGGTATCTGCAGCGATAATGCCGCATGCAACAAGAGGCGCAACCAAAGAGATAAAACCGGTAGCGTGGCAACCAGGGTTTGCAATGCGTTTTGCCGAAGCAATAAGACTTCTCTGATTATTATTAAGCTCTGCAAAACCGTAAATCCAATCATCCGCCGTGCGGTGTGCAACAGACGTATCTATGACAACAGTATGCGGATTGTCTATAAAAGAAACGGCCTCTCTTGCTACATCATCAGGAAGACACCAAAAGACAACATCCGACGCATTAAGTGCATCGCGACGGGCAGACACATCTTTACGAACCGTATCATCAAGACACAAAAGTTCAATATCTGTACGCTTTTCGAGCCGCTTAGCTATGCGCAAACCAGTTGTCCCTACGCTACCGTCTACAAATACTCTATACATGTCTATATACCTTTTTTATTTTTTTTAATTATTGTAACAATATTTTAGCATTAAAATTCAGTTTTGTCTACTACACTGTAACTACAATGTAAGACACATATGCAGCAAGAATAATTACGCCATGTATACGCGTCGTTCTTTCACGTAAAAGAAGCGGCACAAGCGCAATCAGCAGCACAAGCAGACAGGCAGGGAAATCAACTTTCAGCATAAGGTCTGAAATAGGAAGTTTCTGCCCTGCAATAAGACTGCTGACAGGAAGAATGAGCGAAAGATCTATAACATTCGCACCGACGATGTTCCCGACCGAAAGAGCAGACTCCTTTTTGCGGATTGCAGTAAGCGTTGTTACAAGCTCAGGCAAGGAAGTGCCTATTGCCACAAAGGTAACCGCGATTATTCTTTCCGGAACTCCGAAAGCTAAGGCAAGTTTGCTTCCGCCGTGTATGAGAAGTTGCGAACCTCCGACAATCATTGCTATGCCAAGCACAAAAAAGGATATATTTTTTACAATTTCATTTTTTGCAATCTGTTTCTTCTCCTGTTTTGCATTCGCGCTCAAAGTCTTTGCTTCACGAATATTAAGCTGCATAAACAGCGTATATATAAATGCAAGCATAACACATGCCGCAACGGAAAGAACCCCGCTAAGAGAACCTGCGATAAGAACAACGGCACAAACAAGCAGCATTACACACTGTCTGATATAATCTTTCCGTTTTACCCGAACGGTCATAAAAATAAACGCAAGCGCCATAATCAAACCTGTATTTGCAGTCACAGAGCCAACCGCGTTGCCGATGGACATATCAACCTTCCCCTGCGCCGCGGCAAGACATGAGACAATCATCTCAGGCATGGTTGTGGCAAGACTGACAACAGTCGCGCCGATAATAAACGTCGGAATACCCGCCGCCTCCGCAATCCAACACGCGGCATCGACAAAAATATCTCCGCCTTTTATTACAAAAAGCACGCCTGCCGTAAAAATCAGAGCTGAAATTAAAAGTTCCATTATATCCTCCGCACGTTAATTTATATAAAAAAAGAGACTATCTGCCGCTGCAGATAAGTCTCGTCATTTATGTCACAGCCATGTGTCTCCACAGGGTATGTTGGCTGCTCCGCGCAATGCGCTGACTACTCCCTTAATCCGACGATAAGTATTGCATAAACAAGAACAAAAGTCAACAGTAGCAACAACAGTTTTACTTAATAATTTCACCGGTGCTTTCGTCAACTATAAAAACTTTTTTGCACTTCGCGCAACGGTATCTCCAGCAGGCAGCGCTGACCTGCGAAAGTCTTCTTGCCAGTCTCAGCCCGCAGAAGGGGCATATTTTTGCGTCATCCATTTTGTATTCCTCCATTTATATTCCCGCAGTCTTTTCGATTTCTTCTTTTGTATAAAGTCTGCCTTGATTCATTCCCGGACAGCGCCGCGCGTAAAAACACCATTCAGCTTCATTTTCTATCATTGACTTCCAGAAAGGGAACTGCGCGCATTGTTTGGGGCGAACGGGATATATTCTGCAGCGCCGAGTTTTTTCGTCTTGGAATATACAGTCATAATTTCTCTCTGGCAAATCCCGTATGCTCTTGTTTCCGCACGCGTCTTCTCTCAAGCACAACTCCTCAAGCTCGGCAACGGGCACTTTCAAAAATTCTGATATACGGGCAATCTCCTCTTCCGTAACCCAGATATCCCCAGGTTCACCGCTGCAGCACGCTCCGCATTCTTTACAGGAAAAGCGCAGACCGTTCTCGTAAAAGCAGTGACAAATCTCCCCTGTAGTCTCTTTTGCCATTTATTTTCTTCTGCTGCCGCGGCGGGTCGTTGAATATACCGCACCGCATTCTTTCAGTTTATCAAGAGAGTCAAGCGCAATGCCTGTTCCCATAACGACACATTCTGAAGCGGATTCCGCCACAGAGCAGGAAATTTCCGTTTCTTTGGTAATAAGTTCAGGAAGCCCCCGCAGATACGCACCGCCGCCTGTGAGTATAATACCGCGCTCGATGACGTCAGAGGACAATTCCGGCGGAGTTTTTTCAAGCACGCGCTTGATTGCCGCTAAAAGCTGGCTGACAGACTCTTCTATTGCCATAGCCACGTCCGTACTTGTGATTGTCAGCGGTCGCGGCAGACCGTGAATAAGGTCGCTGCCGCGAATTTCCATTGTCATGTTGTCTTCCTCGCGAAAAACATAACAGGAACCTATCTGTTTTTTCACGGTTTCCGCGGTCTGCTCGCCTATCGCAAGGTTATACTGCCGGCGAACGTAACGCATAATCGCTTCGTCAAACTTGTCACCGCCTACACGCAGCGATTCACAGACTACAAGTCCGCCGAGAGAGGCAACTGCAATATCGGAAGTGCCGCCTCCGATATCTACAACCATGTTTCCGACAGCTTCGCCAATAGGCAGATGAGCGCCTATTGCTGCTGCCATAGGCTCTTCAATAAGATATGCCTCTTTTGCACCCACTTCAACCGCGGCTTCAAGCACGGCGCGGCGTTCAACGTTTGTAGCGCCGGCAGGCACACCGACCATTATGCGGTGGCGTACAACACGCTCAAAGCCCGACGTGACCTTGCGGACAAATTCGCGCATCATGACCTCTGTCATCGTATAGTCAGCGATAACACCGTCTCTGAGCGGACGGATTGCCACGACATTGCCCGGAGTTCTTCCTATCATGATTTTTGCGTCTTCGCCGACTGCGAGAATTCTTCCTGTATCCTGGTCAAGCGCAACCACGGACGGTTCTCTGAGAACAACCCCTTTACCTTTTATATATACCAGAACAGTAGCTGTTCCAAGGTCAATGCCTATGTCTCTGCTCCACAAAGCGTTCAGCCTCCCGACAGAAATTATATGATTATCTGTATTGTACAACAAAAAACTGTGTTGTGTTAAACAAACAGCTGTTTTTCATAATTAACGCGCCAGAAAAAAAGCCCGTGGGGCGGAAAAGTTCGTCCTCCATCTTCCCTGACACCGCCGTCAAGCAAAGTCCTGATCCATTCCGGCGAACGTTTTTTCTGTGCCACAAGCTCAAGATTTCCGAGCATAATTCGAATCATATTCATAAGAAACGCATTGCCCTTCACATGAAGCCAGACAAGATTTCCGCGTTTGCGAAGCTTAACCGAATGAATAGTGCGCACAGCGTTGTCCGGCACCTCATTTTTCTTGCAGAAGGCGCTGAAATCATGTTTCCCCTCAAAAAAACGGCATGCCTGCGCAGCAAGCTGCCAGTCGTAATCCCTTGCTTTTATGTGGCATACGAAAGGCTCAATGTGCGGATAAATCGTTCTGCTGTGCCAGACAAAATAGACATATTCCCGCGATACAGCGTCAAAACGCGCGTTAAAATCGTCAGCAACTTCCGCAACCTTCATAAACTGTATTCCGGCGGGAAGATTGGCGTTCGCCGCAAGCATAAGCCTGTTTGCGCTCCATTTGTCCGAAAGCTCAAAGCTGCAGACCTGACCGCGCGCGTGTACACCGGCGTCAGTGCGGCCTGCCCCCGTAATTCTGACAGTTCCGTTATTCAGCAGAGACAATACCCTTTCCGTCTCTTCCTGAACTGTGGAAAAACCTGGCTGCAACTGCCAGCCGCTGAAAAGCCCTCCGTTATAGCTGACACATGCCGCAAATCTCATTTCATGCCCCCAGTCTGAATTTCATTAACATTATCGCAAATATCGGCAAAAAATTCCAGTACATTTCCCAAAACTGCTATTTTTTCCTTTGCATGCACAAAATTCAGCTTTAATTTCCTAATTGTAATCACCTTTACTGACAAAAACTTCTTTATATTATGTATTGACGCACAACGTCTTTGGAATTAAACTATTTACAGTACAAATTCAAGCAAAAAAACGTCTGTGCGACCGACGGATGAGCGGAGCACCGCAGAGAAGCACAGATGCTGTAAAAGCCGACCGTCTGGGCACATTTCTGTAATTACGGAAGTGTGCCCTTTGCATTTCTTAAGGAGGATTTTCTATGAAAAAAGCAGCAATAGTAATGGGCAGCGACAGCGACCTGCCGATTCTCGAAAAAAGCGCGGCAGTCTTCAAAGAGCTTAACATACCGTACGAAGCTCACATCTATTCGGCACACAGAACTCCTGACGAAGCCCGCGATTTTGCGGCAAACGCTCGTAGAAACGGATTCGGCGTAATCATCTGCGCCGCAGGAATGGCAGCACACCTTGCTGGTGTTGTTGCCGCCAACACTACGCTTCCCGTTATAGGCATTCCGTGCAAATCGGCAGTCTTTGACGGAATGGACGCGCTGCTTGCGACAGTTCAGATGCCTTCCGGAATTCCTGTTGCCGCAGTTGCCGTAAACGGCGGCGCAAATGCGGCGCTGCTTGCCGCGGAAATACTTGCCGTCACAGACGAAGAACTTGCGGAAAAACTTGCGGAAAAACGCGCGGCGGACAAAGCAAAGGTGCTTGCGAAGGACAAAGCGCTTGTGCTTTAACCTCACTTAATCAGCTCAATAATTTAATTCAAAGGAGACATACATCATGGACAAAGTTTATTCAGGCAAAACAAAAGACGTTTTCTCACTCGGCAGCGGCAATTATCTTCTTAAGTTCAAAGATGACTGCACAGGCAAAGACGGAAAATTTGACCCAGGCGAAAACTCTGTAGGACTTACCATCGAAGGCGTAGGCGATGTCAATCTCCGCATGTCAATATATTTCTTTGAGAAAATCAACGCTGCAGGCATCCGCACGCATTACGTAAGCGCAAATCTCGGCGACACAACGATGGAAGTCCTTCCGGCAAAGGTTTTCGGTCACGGACTTGAAGTCATCTGCCGTTACAAAGCGGTAGGCAGTTTCTTCCGCCGCTACGGCGAATATATAAAAGAGGGCGCAGACCTTCCGGCATACGTTGAAACGACTTTCAAGGACGACGCAAAGGGTGATCCTCTCGTCACGAAAGACGCGCTTGTCGCTCTCGGAGTTATGACAGAAAAACAGTACGATGACATTAAGGAAATGACACAGAAAATCACAAAGATAGTCGCGGACGACCTCGCAGAAAAAGGGCTTGTCCTCTATGACATAAAATTTGAATACGGCTATGATGCCGATGGCAACGTAATGCTTATAGACGAAATTGCCTCAGGCAACATGCGCGTATATAAGGACGGCAAATACATCGAACCGATGACACTTTCAAAACTTTTCTTCGCGTAAGAGATGGGCGGCTTTTTTGGAGCGGTTTCACGCCGCGACGTAGTTTACGACGTTTTTTTCGGGACGGACTACCACAGTCATCTCGGAACAAACCATGCGGGAATGACAATATGGGGCAGCCTACAGGGATTTCAGCGGCAGATACATTCCATTTCCGACACGCCTTTCCGCACAAAATTTGAGCCTGATCTTGCAGATTTTGAAGGCTGCTGCGGTTTCGGCTGTATAAGCGACTCTGAGCCTCAGCCTCTGCTTGTACGTTCACATTTGGGAGTTTACGCGATTACCACGGTAGGGCTCATCAACAACGCAGAGGAGCTTATACAACGCAGTTTCAGCGATCACGGACACCAATTTATGGCAATGAGCAACGGCAAGGTAAATTCCACAGAGCTTGTTGCCGCAATTATCAACACGCGCGACACTCTTGCAGAGGGTATTCTCCGTGTTCAGGAGCTCGTAAAAGGGAGCATGACTCTGCTGTTAATCACTGAAAAAGGCGAACTGATCGCCTCGCGCGACAAACTCGGCAGACTTCCGGTTATAATCGGCAAAAACGAAGACGGCTACTGTGCGACTTTTGAATCTTTCGCGGCAGAAAAGGTTGGTTATACCTTTGAACGTGAATTAGGTCCCGCGGAAATAGTAAAACTTACACCTGACAGTCTCGAAGTTCTCTCACCTGCAGGAAAAGAGATGAAAATCTGTGCTTTCCTCTGGAGTTACTTCGGTTACCCCAATGCAAATTACGAAGGGCAGAACGTCGAGGTAATGCGTTATAAAAACGGTCAGATAATGGCGCGCGATGAAGAAAAAGCAGGACTTCTCCCCGACGTTGATTTTGTCGCAGGGGTGCCTGACTCAGGGATTCCGCACGCAATAGGCTATGCAAACGAAAGCCGGAAGCCGTTTGCGAGACCGTTTATCAAGTACACACCCTCCTGGCTGCGCTCTTTTATGCCTGTAAAGCAGAAACAGCGCAATCAAGTGGCAAAAATGAAACAAATCCCTGTGCCTGAGCTGATTAAGGGCAAAAAACTGCTCTTTGTCGATGACTCAATCGTGCGCGGCACACAGCTTCGCGAAACGGCGAAATTCCTTTACGAGGCAGGCGCAAAAGAAGTGCATCTGCGTTCGGCATGCCCGCCGATTATGCACAGCTGCAAATATATCAATTTTTCACGCAGCAACTCCGAGCTTGACCTGCTTGCGCGCCGTATAGTTCAGGAACTTGAAGGGGACGAAGGGCAGAAACATCTTGAAGAATACTCTGACGGACGCAGTGAACGCGGTCGCTGCCTGCTGAAATCAATATGCGAAAAACTCGGCTTTACCTCTCTTGAATACCAGTCGCTCGACGGTATGCTTGAAGCCATAGGACTGGATAAAGATAAAGTCTGTACCTACTGCTGGACAAGAAAGGAATAAATCATGAACAAATCTTTCTCGGCGGCATACGCCGCAGCCGGAGTTGACATTGAAGCAGGATACGCCGGCGTTAAACTTATGAAAAAGCACGTTGAGCGCACCTTTATTCCGGGTGTTGTTTCCGATATAGGCGGTTTTGGCGGACTTTTTGCCCCTGATATTGCCAAAATGAAACAGCCTGTTTTAGTATCGGGCACAGACGGAGTCGGCACAAAACAGCGCATTGCGCAGCTGCTCGGCAGGCATGACACGGTAGGCATAGACTGTGTTGCCATGTGCGTAAACGACATCGTATGCTGCGGCGCAAAGCCGATATTCTTTCTTGACTACATCGCGATAGGCAAAAACGAGCCTGAAAAAGTCGCGACTCTTGTTTCCGGCGTCGCAGAGGGCTGCGTACAGGCAGGCTGCGCGCTCATAGGCGGCGAAACTGCAGAACACCCCGGCACAATGCAGCCTGATGACTACGACCTTGCCGGTTTCTCCGTCGGCATAGTTGACAAGGAAAAAGTGCTGGACAAAAACAAAATGACGGAGGGCGACATCGTAATCGCGCTTCCGTCAAGCGGAATACATTCAAACGGCTATTCGCTCGTCCGCAAAATTTTCGATGTCGAAAACGCAGACCTCGGAAAGTATTATAACGAGCTTGGCGGCACTCTCGGCGAAGCGCTTCTCACCCCGACAAAAATCTACGTAAAACAGGCGCTTGCGGCAGTCGAAGCTGCCGAAGTTCACGGCATAAGCCACATAACGGGCGGCGGTTTCTTTGAGAACATACCGCGCTGCATTCCTGACGGTCTCGGCGCAAAAATAGAAAAAGCCGCCATCAGCACACCGGCAATCTTCAAACTTCTGCAAAAGGAAGGCGGCGTTGACGAACGCGATATGTTCAACACCTACAACATGGGCGTAGGAATGAGCCTGATAGTCTCAAAAAACAGCGCAGACAAGGCTGTTGACATCCTTAAAGCTGCAGGCGAAGACGCCTATGTAATCGGTGAGATCAAAAAATCAGAGGAGAAAATCACGATATGTTAAATGACCTCGTAAGCGGCATTATTTCAGGCATACTGATTTCACTCGGCGGCGGGGTTTTTCTCAGCTGTGAAAACAAAATTGCCGGCTCTGTGTTCTTTGCGGTCGCGCTTCTCTGCATTTGCATGCTCGGCTACTACCTTTACACCGGCAAAATCTGCTTCATGATAGAAAAGCATGACAAAGCAGCCTGGCAGCTGCTGATACTCTGCATAATCGGCAATGCGACAGGCACTTTTGTCTGCGGACGGCTGCTTGCATACGGCGTTCCGAACATGCAGGCGGTTGCCGCGACAATATGCGCCGCCAAGCTTAATCAGCTGCCGCTTCAGACAATAATCCGAGGTACTTTCTGCGGAATACTCATCTACCTTGCCGTAATCATTTTCAGACAGAACAGAAATATTTCAGGCATTGTTTTCTGCATTCCTGTATTTATACTCAGCGGCTACGAGCACTCAATAGCCGACATGTTTTATTTTGCGGCGGCAGGAAGTTTTGACGCGCAGTCGTTCATTTTTATCTTGCTCGTAATCCTGGGCAACAGCATCGGAGGGCTTCTTCTGCCCTTCCTTAATCTTGCCTTAAAGGAGAATTAAGATGAAGACCCAAATAGCTGTACTTGTTTCAGGCGGGGGTACAAATCTGCAGGCGCTGCTTGACGCGGAAAAGGCAGGCAAAATTCCGAGCGGTGAAATAGCGCTTGTAGTCTCCAACAATTCCAAGGCTTATGCCCTTGAACGCGCGGCAAACGCAGGAGTAAAAGCCCTCTGCATAACAAAAAAGGAGTGCGGCGGACAGGAACAGTTTGAAGACAAACTTACGGAAGCGCTTGAAGAAAACGGCATACAGCTAATAATACTCGGCGGCTTCATGTCAATACTCAGCGAAAAATTCACTCGTCATTTTGAAAACAGAATAATCAACGTACATCCGGCGCTCATCCCCTCCTTCTGCGGAAAAGGCTACTACGGTCTCAAGGTTCATGAGGAAGCGCTGAAATACGGCGTAAAGGTTACAGGTGCTACGGTACATTTCGTGAACGAAATTCCCGACGGCGGCAAAATCATTCTGCAAAAAGCCGTTGAGATCAAAGAGGGCGACACGCCGGAAATTCTGCAAAAACGCGTTATGGAACAGGCAGAATGGATATTGCTTCCGAAAGCCGCTGAAATGGTCGCGGCAGAAATAGCGAAAAACGGACAATGAGACGCACTGACAGGGAAATCACCGACAGAACCTGGATAGATGCCGTCATCGCCGAAGCGCAGTATCTTACGCTTTCGCTTGCGATGCCTGACGGAAAACCGTATGCGGTTGTGCTGAGCCACGTTTACGACGGCAAAAATTTCTACTTTCACTGTGCAAAAGAGGGGCTGAAACTCGACATAATAAAGTCAAACAGCAAAGCAGCTTTCAGCCTTGTTTCTTTCGCGGAATATTACGAAAATCCACAAACACGCAGCTACACCATGCACTACAAATCTGTCACAGGCTTCGGAGATGCCGAAATTGTGACAGATTTTGACGAAAAGAAAAAAGCACTGACAATGATAAAGGAAAAATTCATCAGAACTCCGTACGAAATCACGGAAAACATCGTAAATTCAGTCTGCATAATCAGACTGCGCACAGCCGAAATATACGGCAAATGCAGCCAATAATATTTGTTAATCAGTTATTTTACATTCAAAATTCTTTCAGAAAGCGGGGAGTAACAAATGAAAAATCTGCTCGAGATTCTCAGAAACAATTCCTATCCGGGACGCGGCATTGTTGTAGGCAAAAACCGCGTTTACTACTTCATCATGGGACGTTCCGCAAACAGCCGCAACCGCATTTTTTCACTCACTGACGACGGCATTCAGACAGAAGCCCATGACGCAGGCAAGATGGAAGATCCCAGCCTCATCATCTACCATCCTGTCCGCGAAACGGCAGACGGTCTTATTGTCACAAACGGCAATCAGACAGACACAATCATGGAACACGGTTTCTTCGGCGGCTGCATGGCACGCGAATATGAGCCTGACGAACCGAATTTCACGCCGAGAATTTCAGCAATGCTCTACCCAGAAGGCGGTTTTGACATCTCAATTCTCAAACACAAGGACGGCAAATGCCTCCGCGAATTTTTCTGCTATGAAGACTGCGAAGAGGGCAAAGGCTATTTCATCAGCACTTACGTAGGCGACGGCAAGCCTCTTCCGAGTTTTGAAGGAGAGCCGATAGAGGTCGAAATGCCTGAGCCTGACGAAGTCTGGGCGGCACTTAACGACGACAACAAGGTTTCACTCTACACGAACGTAAACGGCGAAGTAAAAATCTACAATAAAAATCTGGGAGACTAAGACTATGAAAGAATGTGAACTCAAATACGGCTGCAACCCTAATCAGAAACCGGCAAAAATCTTTATGAGAGACGGCTCTGAGCTTCCAATCACAGTTCTCAACGGACGCCCGGGCTTCATCAACCTTCTTGACGCCTTCAACTCATGGCAGCTTGTCAAGGAACTCAAAGAGGCGACAGGACTTCCTTCAGCGGCAAGCTTCAAGCACGTTTCACCAGCAGGCGCGGCAGTAGGTATTCCTCTCAGCGATACAGACAAAAAAATCTATTTTGTGGAAACAGAAAAGGAACTCAGCCCGATTGCATACGCATATATCAGAGCGCGCGGAGCTGACAGGCTCTGCTCATACGGCGACTGGGCGGCACTCAGCGACACTTGCGATGCGGACACGGCAGAATATCTCAAAGCAGAAGTTTCCGACGGCATAATTGCGCCGGACTACACGCCGGAAGCACTTGAAATCCTCAAAACAAAGAAAAAAGGCAATTACAACGTTGTGAAAATTGATTCCGCATACGTTCCGGCGCTTCAGGAATACAAAGACGTTTTCGGCGTCACCTTTGAACAGGGACACAACAACTTCAAAATTGACGAAGCGCTGCTCGAAAACATCGTAACGAAAAACAAAGAGCTTCCGAAACAGGCAAAAATAGACCTCATCGTTTCGCTTATCACGCTCAAATACACACAGTCAAACTCCGTCTGCTACGTCAAAGACGGACAGGCAATCGGCGTAGGCGCAGGTCAGCAGAGCAGAATTCACTGCACGAGACTCGCCGGCAGCAAAGCAGACAACTGGTATCTCCGTCAGAGCCCGAAGGTTCTTGCATTGCAGTTTGTTGACACGCTCAAACGCCCTGAACGCGACAACGCGATTGACGTTTACATCTCCGACGAATATGAAGATGTTCTCGCGGAAGGCACTTGGCAGAAGATTTTCAAGGTCAAGCCGGAAGTGTTCACGCGCGAAGAAAAGAAGGCTTGGATTGCCACTCAGAGCGGCGTAACAGTCGGAAGCGACGCCTTCTTCCCGTTCGGCGACAATATTGAACGCGCAAGAAAATCGGGCGCGCAGTACATCGCAGAACCGGGAGGCTCAATCCGTGACGACAACGTCATCGAAACAGCCGACAAATACAACATGGTTCTTGCCTTCACAGGCATGCGCCTCTTCCATCACTAATCGGTGACGCCATGAAGCTTCTTGTAGTTGGCGGCGGCGGAAGAGAGCACGCCATTATCAAAAAACTCAAAGAAAATCCTGCCGTTGAAGAAATCTTCGCGCTCCCGGGAAACGGCGGAATAGCGGCAGACGCAACCTGCGTTGATATAAGCGCCAAAGATGCCTGCGGCATTGCGAAATTCGCACAGGAAAACAAAATAGACTACGCGGTAGTAGCGCCTGACGACCCCCTTGTTTTAGGCTGCGTTGACAGGCTTGAAGCTGCCGGAATTCCCTGCTTCGGCCCCCGCGCAAACGCGGCAATAATCGAAGGCAGCAAGGTTTTCTCAAAAAATCTTATGAAAAAATACAACATTCCGACTGCCGCATACGAAATTTTTGATGACTTGGACAAGGCTCTCGCATATCTCGAAACTGCGCCTATTCCGACAGTTGTCAAGGCAGACGGACTTGCCCTCGGCAAAGGCGTTATCATTGCCATGACGAGAGAAGAAGCAAAAACCGCCGTTGTAGAAATGATGCAGAATAAGAAATTCGGCGCAAGCGGCGACAGAGTCGTTATTGAAGAATTCCTTGAAGGTCCTGAAGTTTCCGTGCTTTCCTTCACAGACGGCAAGGTGGTAGTACCCATGATTTCCTCCATGGACCACAAACGCGCCGGCGACAATGACACAGGTTTAAACACAGGCGGCATGGGAACTGTTGCCCCTAACCCCTATTACACTGACGAAATTGCGAAAATCTGCATGGAAACAATTTTCCTTCCGACAATAAAGGCAATGAATGCCGAAGGACGCACTTTCAAGGGCTGTCTCTATTTCGGACTGATGCTCACAAAAGACGGGCCAAAAGTAATTGAATACAACTGCCGTTTCGGCGATCCTGAGACACAGGTAGTGCTGCCTCTGCTTGAAAGCGACCTGCTCACAGTCATGCAGGCGGTTACGGAAGAACACCTTGCCGAAACGGAAGTGCGTTTCAGCAAAAAACACGCCTGCTGCGTAATCATGGCGTCAAAAGGCTATCCGCAAAGCTACGAAAAGGGCTTTGAAATGGATATTCCGGCTGAAACAGCAGACAAAGTTTACGTTGCCGGCGCAGTTCTCAAAGAGGGAAAACTGCTCACAAACGGCGGCAGAGTTCTGGGCGCAACCGAAGTTGCAGACACGCTCAAAGACGCTGTCGATGCGGCATACAAACTTGTAGGCAAAATCAGCTTTGCGAACGCTTACTACCGTCATGACATAGGCGCGCGGGCAATGAAAGCAGGCAGGTAATGGTCTATCGGGTTTTTGTAGAAAAGAAAGCGGAGCTTGCCAACGAAGCAAAAACGCTTCTGAACGACCTCCGCACACTTCTCGGAATAACCGGACTCACAAATATCCGCATTCTCAACCGCTATGATGCGGAAGACATCGACCCTGAGCTTTTTGAGTACGCAAAAAAGGTTGTCTTCTCCGAGCCTCAGCTTGATATTGCCGTACGGGAGCCCGATCTTGATGACGCCATTGTTTTTGCGGTCGAATATCTGCCCGGTCAGTTTGACCAGAGAGCAGACTCTGCCGCGCAGTGCATACAGATAATCTCACAGGGCGAACGCCCGCTCGTTCGTTCGGCGAAAGTGTATGCCCTTTACGGCGCAATCACCCAGGAAAATCTTAACGACATCAAAAAATACGTTATCAACCCTGTCGAAGCACGCGAAGCGCAGCTTTCGCTTCCTGCAACGCTCAAAACAGATTACGCAATTCCGGCAGACGTTGAAACAATCGAAGGGTTCAGAGATTTCAGCGAAGAACAGCTTGCGGAATTCCTTGCAATGAACGGTCTTGCTATGGACCTTGATGACCTTGCGTTCTTCCAGCGAGAGTTCCAAAAAGAGGGCAGAGACCCGACAATCACGGAAATCAAACTCACTGACACCTACTGGTCAGACCATTGCAGACACACAACCTTCAACACGATAATCGACAAGGTCAGCTTTGACGACGAACTGCTCCAGCAATGCTGGGAGGAATATATCTCGGCAAGAAAAGAGCTTAACAGAACAAAACCTGTATCTCTCATGGACATAGGCACGCTTGCCGGAAAATATCTGAATACCAACGGAAAGCTCGACAAACTTGACGAATCGGAAGAAATCAACGCCTGCACGGTAAAAATCGAAATAGAAGCAGACGGCGTCAAAGAGCCGTGGCTTCTCCTCTTCAAAAACGAAACACACAACCACCCGACGGAAATAGAACCTTTCGGAGGTGCGGCAACCTGCGTAGGCGGCGCTATCCGCGACCCTCTTTCAGGCCGTTCCTACGTTTACGGCGCAATGAGAATCACAGGCGCGGCAGACCCTCTTCAGCCGGTCAGCGAAACGATACACGGCAAACTGCCGCAGAGAAAAATCGTCACGACAGCCGCAAACGGCTACTCCTCCTACGGCAACCAGATAGGACTTGCCACAGGCATAGTTGACGAAATCTATCACCCGGGATACGCCGCAAAACGCATGGAAATAGGCGCGGTAATCGCCGCGGCGCCTGCGGAAAACGTCCGCCGCGAACGCCCTGCCCCGGGAGATGTCGTAATACTTCTCGGCGGAAGCACAGGCCGCGACGGCATAGGCGGCGCGACAGGCGCGTCAAAGGCGCACAACAGCCACTCCGTAGAAACCTGCGGCGCAGAAGTGCAGAAAGGCAACGCGCCGGAAGAACGAAAATTGCAGAGACTTTTCAGAAATCCTGAAGCCAGCAGACTGATAAAACGCTGCAATGACTTCGGCGCAGGCGGAGTGTCAGTCGCAATCGGAGAACTTGCGGACGGACTTGAAATAGACCTTAACGCAGTACCAAAAAAATATGAAGGACTTGACGGCACGGAACTTGCGATAAGCGAGTCGCAGGAGCGCATGGCGGTAGTTGTCGAAGCAAAAGAACTCGACCGTTTCCTCGCCCTTGCGGCAAAAGAAAATCTTCAGGCATGCAAGGTTGCCGTTGTAACAGAACTTCCGCGCCTCAGAATGCACTGGAACGGCAAAACGATAGTTGACATCAGCCGTGAATTCCTTGACTCAAACGGCGCGGAAAAACATATCACCGTTGAAGCGGAAAAAGCAGGCAGCAGCGAAAAAGAAATCGGAGGAAGCTTTACCGACAACCTCTGTTCTGTCGCCTCAGACCTCAACTGCTGCTCAAAACGCGGACTTTCGGAGCGTTTTGACTCCACAATAGGCGCAGGCACAGTGTTTATGCCGTTCGGCGGCAAATATCAGCTCACCCCCGCACAGGCAATGGTGCAGAAAATATCGGTCGAAAAGAAACACACCGATGACTGCTCTCTCATGAGCTGGGGGTACAACCCGTTCATCACGTCGCAAAATCCCTGCCGCGGCGCATACCTCGCAGTGACAGAGTCAGTATGTAAGCTGATCGCAAGCGGCGCAGAATTTAACGACGTTTACCTCACATTCCAGGAATACTTTGAAAAACTCGGGAAAAACCCAAAACGCTGGGGCAAACCGTTCGCGGCGCTGCTTGGCGCGTTCAAGGCACAAAAAGAACTCGGCGTTGCCGCAATAGGCGGAAAAGATTCAATGAGCGGCAGCTTTGAAAAACTTGACGTACCGCCGACACTCGTCTCCTTTGCCGTCACAACGCAGAAAACAGACGACGTTGTATCGCCCGAATTCAAACAGGCGGGACACAGAGTAATCCGCCTTGCGCCCGAAAAAGACAAATACGGACTGCCGAAAGCGGAAAGCCTGCTTGCGCTCTTTGACAAGGTGACAAAACTTATCAGAAGCGGCAAAGCAGTTGCCTGCTACACCCCGGGAATAGGCGGCTGCGCGGAAGCTGTAATCAAAATGAGCATAGGCAACGGTTACGGCTTTGCCTTTGACAAAAGCCTCACAATCGGCGACATCTTCAATTACGACTACGGCGCGTTCCTGCTTGAAGTCACAGATGACACAGAGCAGGGAAAAACTTTCGGCATCATAACCGATGACGGCAAATTCACGTACAAAAACGAACAAATTTCATGCGGCGAAATTCTTTCGCTTTACGAAAACAAGCTTGAGCCTGTATTTGCCTGCAACATTCCCGACGCAAAAGGGAGTTTTGAGAATTTCAGTTACGAAACAGACAAACACATAACCGCAGTCACGAAATGCGCGCGCCCGAAAGTTCTCATTCCGGCCTTTCCGGGAACAAACTGCGAATACGACAGCGCCAAGGCAATGGAAGACGCAGGCGCGGAAACAGAAATCGTAGTAATACGCAACCTCAACGCTGCTGCAATCAGCGAAAGTGTAGAATACTTCGCAAAACAGCTTGAAAACTCACAGATGATATTCATTCCCGGAGGCTTCTCGGGAGCTGACGAACCTGACGGAAGCGCGAAATTCATAACCGCATTCTTCCGCAACGCGGCAGTCAAAGAAAAAGTCACAGAGCTGCTCGACAAGCGCGGCGGACTTATCTGCGGAATATGCAACGGCTTTCAGGCGCTCGTCAAACTCGGACTTGTGCCATTCGGAAAAATCATCGACACAGACGAAAGCTGCCCGACACTGACCTTTAACACAATCGCGCGCCATCAGTCGCGCATAGTCAGAACACGCGTCGCCTCAAACAAATCACCGTGGCTTGCGCTCACAAACACAGGCGAAATATACAGCTGCCCTGTTTCCCACGGCGAAGGGCGCTTCCTCGCCTCCGAAGAACTGATACGCAAACTTGCGGCAAACGGACAGATAGCCACACAGTACGTTGACCTCGAAGGCAACGCCTCCGCAGACGTACACTACAACCCAAACGGCTCAATCTTCGCGGTGGAAGGCATCACCTCACCGGACGGACGCGTCTTCGGCAAAATGGGACACAGCGAACGCAGAGGCGCGGGACTATACAAAAACGTACCCGGAAGCTATGACATCCGTATGTTTGAAGCGGCAGTAAAATATTTCAGTTGATTGGGAGGACTCGCAAATGTTTTTCTTTGAAGAATTGTCAAATTTTGATTCGGAAGTCGCCTCTGCCTGCGAAAAAGAGCTTAACAGGCAGCGCGGAAACATCGAACTGATAGCAAGCGAAAATATTGTCTCAAAAGCAGTCCTGCTTGCTGCCGGAAGCGTTCTCACCAACAAATACGCCGAAGGCTATCCCTCCGCAAGATACTACGGCGGCTGCGAATTTGTCGATGCAGTCGAAAACACAGCCCGCGACAGAGCAAAAAAACTGTTCGGAGCGGAACACGCCAATGTTCAGCCGCACTGCGGCGCGTCGGCAAATTTAGCCGTTTTCTACGCGCTGCTCAAACCGGGCGACACCGTCATGGGAATGAAACTGTCCGAAGGCGGACATCTTTCTCACGGCGCGCCCGTCAACATTTCAGGCAAATATTTCAACTCAGTTCAATACACTCTTGACCCACAAACAGAACTCATCGATTACGACGCAATGCTTGAAACCGCAAAAGCCTGCAGACCGAAACTGATAGTGGCAGGGGCAAGCGCCTATCCTCGGATTATCGACTTTGAACACTGCCGCAAAATAGCCGACGAAGTCGGCGCATACCTTATGATTGATATGGCGCATATCGCAGGGCTTGTCGCGGCTGGAGTGCACCCCTCTCCCGTTCCCTATGCCGACGTTGTCACGACCACCACGCACAAAACCCTGCGCGGCCCAAGAGGCGGAATGATTTTGTGCAAAGAAAAATACGCAAAGGCAATAGACAAAGCAATTTTTCCCGGAATTCAGGGAGGTCCGCTGATGCACATAATAGCGGCAAAAGCCGTAGCACTCGGCGAAGCTCTTACCGATGATTTCAAAATGTATGGCAGACAGGTGGTCAAAAATGCAACAGCTCTCGCAGATGCACTGTCAGAAAGAGGCGTCAAAATGGTATCCGGCGGCACAGACAACCATTTGATACTGCTGAACCTCATCGGCAGCGGCATCACCGGCAAAGAGCTTGAACAGAAACTTGACAGCGTACACATCACGGCAAACAAAAACGCCGTGCTTAACGACCCTGCCTCTCCGCTTGTGACAAGCGGACTGCGAATAGGCACACCCGCCGTAACCACCAGAGGCTTCAAAGAGCCGGAAATGAAACTTATCGCAGGCTTCATAGCCGATGCCATAGAAGATTTTGACGCAAACAAGGCGCGCATTGCAAAACAGGTAAGCGAATTGTGCGCTGCATACCCAATATATTAAGAAAATAAGAAAGGCGTGAACAAAATGACATGGAAAACAGACATTGAAATCGCACAGGAATGTGTACTTGAGCCAATCGGAAAAATCGCCGAAAAAGCGCACGTTGACGAAAAGTACATTGAGCAGTACGGCCGCTGGAAAGCAAAAGTTGACCCTGCGCTCATCAAAGAAACAGACAGAAAAGACGGAAAACTCATCCTCGTAACGGCAATCACCCCAACACCAGCTGGCGAAGGCAAAACCACCACTACAATAGGACTTGCCGACGGACTGAAACTTATCGGCAAAGATGTAGTCGTCGCGCTTCGCGAACCCTCATTGGGCCCTGTTTTCGGCGTAAAAGGCGGCGCAGCCGGCGGCGGCTATGCGCAAGTTGTTCCCATGGAAGACATCAACCTTCACTTCACAGGCGACTTCCATGCAATCGGCGCAGCAAACAACCTGCTTGCCGCAATGCTCGACAACCACATTCAGCAAGGCAACGCACTCGGCATAGACGTTCGCCGCGTAACATGGAAACGCTGCGTTGACATGAACGACAGACAGCTCCGTTTCATAGTTGACGGACTCGGCGGAAAAGCCAACGGCACACCGCGCGAAGACGGCTTTGACATCACCGTGGCAAGCGAAATTATGGCAGTATTCTGCCTCGCAAGCTCAATCACAGACCTCAAGGCACGCCTTGCGAGAATAATCGTCGGCTACAGCTACGACGGCAAGCCTGTAACAGCAGGAGACCTCAAAGCAGTAGGCGCAATGACCGCGCTTCTCAAAGACGCGCTCAAACCGAACCTTGTGCAGACACTCGAAGGCACACCTGCATTTGTCCACGGAGGACCGTTCGCAAACATAGCACACGGCTGCAACTCCGTAATGGCAACACGCCTGGCGCTCAAAATGGGCGACTACACAGTCACAGAGGCAGGCTTTGGCGCAGATCTCGGCGCTGAAAAATTCCTCGACATCAAATGCCGCATGGCAGGACTCACCCCCGATGCAGTTGTCATCGTCGCAACAATCCGCGCCCTCAAAATGCACGGCGGACTTGACAAAAAATCACTCAGCACCGAAGACCTGGCGGCACTTGAAAAAGGCATACCCAACCTCCTCCGCCACGTTTCAAACATCAAAAACGTTTATCAGCTCCCCTGCGTTGTCGCAGTCAACCGCTTCCCGACAGACACAGACGCGGAAATCGACTTCATCATCAAAAAATGCCGTGAACTCGGCGTCAACACCGTCCTCTCAACAGTATGGGCAGACGGCGGAAAAGGCGGCGTAGAACTCGCCAAAGAAGTTGTGCGCCTCTGCGAAGAAGAAAAAGGCAATTTCACCTTCTCCTATGAACTTGACGGAAGCATAGAAGACAAAATCAACGCAGTCGTCACAAAAATCTACGGCGGAAAAGGCATCACAATCCTGCCGAACGCGAAAAAACAGATAGAAGAACTCACAGCCCTCGGCTATGATAAAATCCCTGTCTGCATAGCAAAAACACAATACAGCTTCACCGACGACGCGACAAAACTCGGCGCGCCCGAAGACTTCACAGTCACAGTCAAAAACGTCAAAGTCTCAGCAGGCGCAGGCTTCGTAGTAGTCCTCACAGGAGATATAATGACCATGCCCGGACTGCCGAAAGTACCTGCTGCGGAAAAAATCGACGTTGACGAAAATGGACGTATTTCAGGACTGTTCTAAAAATCTTCCCACCTATATACAATACAAAAACAATCTCCCTGCACGTGCGGGGAGATTGCTTTTACGCTAATTTGACAAAACCGGTAATATCAACGCTTCGCGGCTTAAAGTGTCCCGTTTGGCACTTTTTTGAAGCCTTAAAGTGTCCCGTTTGGCACTTTTTTTGAGCCTTAAAGTGTACATTTTGGCAAAAACGAGTATAATTAACCTCATAAGAAGGTGATGAGATGGAACGAACAGCCATCCGTAAGCTTGAAAAATGGCTCACAGGCAGCAACCGCAAACCAATGATAGTATGGGGGGCAAGACAGGTTGGCAAAACATATCTTGTCAGAAACCTCTTTGCCGAAAAACATTTCAAAGACAGCTGCATCTACGTTGATTTCAAAAAAGAAACAGACATAAGAAATTACATCCTTGAATCTGACATAGTCGATGCGGCAAAAATAACAGAATTTCTTTCCTACCGCTTCAACAGAAAAATTGACAGAAACACGCTTCTGATATTCGATGAAATACAAGAGTGCCTGCCTGCAATTACTGCTTTGAAATATTTCAGGCAGGATATGCCGGAACTGCCGGTTATAGCAACAGGGTCAATGGTGAGAATAAAACTGAAACGAGAACACGCTACAGCAAACAGGCATCATACGGAACCATATTTTTTCCTTGTCGGCGCAATCAGCCAGCTCACGATTCACCCGATGAACTTCGAAGAATATCTGCTCAATGCAGACAAAATGCTTCTTGACGCTGTCACAGCCGCATGGAACGAACAGCGACCGCTTGAAGACTGGCAGCACAACATGGCAATGGATGCGCTCTATAAGTATCTTTTAATCGGAGGAATGCCCGAAGCCCTAAACATATATTTGACTGAACATTCAGGCGCCGAAGCTCGAGAAACACTTGTGACGCTTTACGACAACTATCTAAACGACATGGATTTATACCAAGCAAGCAGAGATTCCGTTGTACGGGCAAAAGCAGTATATAAAAACATATACACACAGCTGAACAAAGAGCAAAAAAATTTCAGAAGCTCGCTCGTTGACAAATCGTTCAGAAGCCGCGACCTCAAGACACCCATAGACTGGCTCGAAGAAGCAAAACTTGTGTATAAATCGCAGCAGCTGAACGAACATGTCACAATTCCGCTGACAGACAACGGACACCCTGATTTCAGACTGTATATGGCAGATACAGGAATGTTCGCATATCAAAGCGGAATAAATATGGCGACCTTTATTGACCCCAACACAGTCAACACACTTTCAGGAATATTCTTTGAAAATTTTGCCGCGGCGGAACTGACCTCAGCCGGAATACCGCTGTTTTACTGGAAAGGCAAAAACAGTGCTGAATTTGAATTTGTCACCGTCAGCAGCAACAACGTCATTCCGATAGACGTAAAGAAAAAACACAGCACGCTGAGATCCCTTGAGAAATTTCGCGAACACAACAGCAGCACCATTGCCATCAAAATTTCTGCCAACAAATACGGTTACAGCCCCGAACAAAAAATGCTTACAGTACCGCTGTATCAAACATTTCTGCTTGCAGACAGCATTAAAAACAACAGCCTTGACGAAAACGGAAGAATTTCAGGACTGTTCTAAAAATCTTCCCACCTATATGCAATACAAAAGCAATCTCCCTGCACGTGCGGGGAGATTGCTTTTGCGCTAATTTGACAAAACCGGTAATATCAACGCTTCGCGGCTTAAAGTGTCCCGTTTGGCACTTTTTTGAAGCCTTAAAGTGTACATTTTGGCAAAAACACACCGCACCCGCCATATTCAACTTGGCAAAATACGCCGTTTTTGCAAACTTGCTCATTCAACTTGGCAAAAAATGCAATTTTTGCCAAGTTGACATTCCGCAAATTATTTCTTAGTCAAAAACGTCAGATTTAATTTGTAATGGTACCGTTTGTTTAATCTGTCACTTACCAGCAACTCCTTAGGAAGAGCCTCAAGCCTGCTTTGAACTGTGCGTCTTGATTTCCTGACATCTGAACATATTTCTTCAATAGTAGTACCAAAATCAGAAAACACCGATGCCTGCAAAAGCACCTTGCAAATTTCAGTCGTTGTATTATCATGAACGTCAAGCCTGTCAAGATACTGTTTGTAATGTTCGAACTCCGTAATTTTCTTCTGTAGCACCTCTAACGTATTATTCACGGAAAAATCAAGCAATTGCAGCGCAGCCACAATAAACTGCGTCAGCTCGCCTCTGTTCGCATAACTGTTGGCTTCCCTAAATAGCCTGTAATAACTTTTTTTGTTCTTTTTAATAAGCCACGATAAGCGCAACGCTACGGTTGCATCTATTTCACCCGCAAGCAGATACGATGTTATAAAGCGGCACATACGACCATTACCGTCATAAAACGGGTGAATATAGCCAAACATATAATGAAACAGCGCAATCCTTATAAGCTTCGGAATACGCTCGTCATGCAAAATCTCCAGAGCTCTGCCCATTTGTGACAATATCTTTGCTTCTGGAAAACATCCGCTGTGAATAACCTTTTGACTAATACTTACAACCTCAACACTGCCCTTACGGAAAACAACTCCGTCAGGTCTATTCTCAGGCGTACTGTGCAACACCTCTTCAAGGATAAAATCATCATAAAGCTGTCTTATATCCTCACAGCAGTCAAGCGGAATGTTCTGTCCCGACAGAATTTTCTTATATTTGTTGACTATTCCCCAAAGCCTTACATATTGCGAAGGTTTAGGCATATCAAGAACACGCTTCAAATCTCTGCGTGAACTTCTCACACCCTCAATTTCGTTGCTTGCCCTAATTTCCTCAAGCATCGACTTATAGAGAAACTGATTAACCAAAGCACCGGGCAAAGTGAGCAGCAATTTTGTCAAAACAACACTTTTACTCATTATCTTTCCAAGCAAAACCGCAATTTCCTCAACCGGACAGTAAAACGCTTCACACGGCACAGTATGATTATGCTCTAAAATTTCAAAACCGAGATGAACGGCATACGGAGAATTAAAACGCGACAAATACTCTTTCTGCCAGTTTTGTTCGTTTGAGTGATACAACTTTGACAAACTGTGATCCATACGTTTAACACCTCACATACCACAAATCGGCTGTTGTCGCTGCGACTCAACTTGGCAAAAATGCCCTTATTTGCAAAGATGATACTACAACTTGGCAAAAAACGCAATTTTTGCCAAGTTGACATTCCGCAAAATAAATGCCGCGTTTTGCGGCATTTATCGTATGACCATATTTTGAGCGGTTTTCGATGTTTTTTACCGACGACCGACGACTAACGACTAACAACCGCTAACCTTTATACACCCATACAGCTAAAAAGACTTGCTGAAACTCGGAAGCCTTTTGAGCTTCGGCACTGCGTAAAGCACCTTGCCGAGGATTTTGATTTCATGATCTTCCGTATTTATCGTGCGCGCAGGGTATTCCTCGTCATTAAAACTGAGAAGCGTGATAGTCTTTTTGTCCGGATCAAACTTCACACCCTTAACAACAAGGTCATCATCTATACTCACTATCGCAATATCCCCGTCAAAAACAGGGAGAGAGTCTGCGAACAAAATTCTGTCGCCGTCATGAATCTGCGGCTCCATACTGTCGCCCTCCGCATACATTACGAAATATTTCGTGCCCTGCCAGTTGTACGCCATCAGCTCCTTTGTCGGAACAGGAATATTGTCAACAATATTCCATTCAACTCCGTAGCAGTCACAACCGGGACCCGCAGAAACACAAACGGCGCTGTCAATAACAGGCACCATCATAACGTCCTTAATCTTAGGCTGAATTTCAAGCAACGTGTCAACACCGACACCAAGCGCGTCTGCCAGCCTTGCCGCAACAGCCGGAGAAGGTCTGCAAACCTCCTTCTCATAGCGGAAAATCGTGGGCATCTGGACACCGACAATATCAGCAAGTTGCTGACGCGAAAGCCCCTTCATGGTACGCAGTCTTTCCATAGTGTTCATAACCGGTCACATTCTTTCATATCAGGATATAGAAATTATAGCATATAACAACAATCTGCGCAATCTTAAAAATATATAAAGAATTTTGAAAGATATTGCTTGACAAATGAAATATACGGTAATATAATACAACACAGAGAGCGGTTGAAGGGACAACAGGCAACTGTTTACCGGCTGGGAAAGCCTGAGACGCGCGAAGCTACACGGCAGAGCTGTTTTACGTTCGTCTCCTGCCTAGTGAGTACCTGCTTGATTTGAA
>JAZRZG010000089.1:0-2183 GCA_045601305.1 Synergistaceae bacterium | reverse complement strand
ATGCGATTTTAAGTTAATTGCAAATACTTTGAGCGATGTACCGGGACGAATACTGCCTTGTGCGCCCACACTTTCTCCCCGATACAATGTACCGCAAGCCATGGGTGAAACCCAACGGCGCATGATATGTTACTCCTATTTCGGAAAATGTCAATAGGGAATCTGAAAAAATGTTAAAAAACAACATAACAACATAACTTGTTATTTAATAAGAAAACTGAACTAAAACGATTAATAAAGTTTATAAAATAAAGTAAAATTGCAAAAAACTTTGCGATTAACGCAATTTGTAATTTTTAAGGCATTTATAGTTGTAGGTAAGTATAAGTATAAGCACGATGGGTACGATGTTTGCAAGTATATATTTTTTCAGGTGCGTAAAACTGCTGTTTATGTTAAAATAATGTTGCGAATTATACTATGCAGACAAATCGCTTGCAGGGATGGTGTGCCGGTATGAAATTAAAGACTACGCTTAACGGGAAAACATTTCAGTTTCGCGATGTGAAGGACGTTATGGCGAAGGCGAATGAGCCGAAGTCCGCTGACCGTTTTCAGAAAATCGCCGCGGAAACAGCAACGGAACGTGTTGCCGCGAAAATTGTGCTTTCGGAGCTGACGGTTGGCGACCTTGTTGAAAATCCGACTGTTCCTTACGAAAAGGACGAGGTCACGCGCGTCAACAATGACGCGATTAACCGCCGCTCATACGAAGCAAAGAAGAATATGACCATCGGTGAGCTGCGCGAATGGATTCTCGACCACAAGACAACTTCCGATGACCTTCGCAGAAATACATGGGCAATTAACGGTGAAGTCGCAGCTGCTGTCGCGAAAATTATGAGCGCGATGGATCTCGTTTACGGCGCGAAGAAAATTGTTCACCCCACCACCTGCAATACTACAATCGGTATTCCGGGCACGCTTTCATACCGCTGCCAGACAAATTCTGTCACTGATGACCCGCAGACGATACTTCTCGGGGTTATGGAGGGTATTTCTTACGGCTCAGGCGATGCCTGTCTCGGCATTAACCCTGTTGAGGACAACGTTAATTCAACGCGCCGCATTGCTGAGGCACTTTACGATTTTATGATGAAAAACGAAATTCCGACGCAGATTACGGTGCTTTCGCACATTACAACGCAGATGGAATCTGTGCGGCAGGGCGTTCCTCTTTCAATGTTTTTCCAGTCGATAGCGGGAACGGGCGCTGCCTGTGACAATTTCGGCGTCAACAAGGCTCTGCTTGAGGAAGCCTACGCGCTTGCGCGTCAGAGCTGTCTTGGCACAGGTCCAAATCTGCTTTATTTTGAAACAGGTCAGGGGTCTGAGGTGTCAATCAGCGCGGACGAGGGTGTTGACGAAATGACGCTTGAAGCGCGCACCTATGGTTTTGCAAGAGGTTTTAACCCGTTTATGGTTAATAATGTGTCAGGGTTTATCGGTCCTGAAACAATTTATGACGGCAAGGAAATGATACGCGCCAATCTTGAAGATCATTTTATGGGCAAACTTATGGGGCTGCCTATGGGAATGGCGCCGTGCTACACAAACCACACGTCGATTACGCAGGACGATCAGGAAATAGCGACAACGCTTTTGAACGCTGCCGGTGCAAACTACTATATGGGTGTACCTGTCGGCGACGACGTTATGCTTGCGTATCAGGACACCAGTTTCCACGATGACGCAACACTTCGCGAGCTTTCAGGAAGAAAACCTGCCCCTGAGTTCCACAAATGGGCAGTCAAAAAAGGCATTATGGACGAGCAGGGCAGGCTTACCGAAATGGCAGGCGATGCCTCAATATTCCTCAAATAGGCGGTGCTTGAGATGAATAACGAAGAACTCGCAAAACTTATAAAGGAAATCACAACCGAGGTTCTGTCCGAAAAACATGGCGCTGCGCAGCCGCAGATTACAGCGTCTGTTTCTGTTGTCTGCGACGGAGAAGTTCCCGACCTTTCCGCGGTTGACTACCGCGAGCGCGTCGACATTCCCAATCCGGTTGAGCCGAGAGAATATCTTGAAATCCGCTCGAAAACGGACGCGCGTCTCGGTGTATGGCGCGCGGGTCCCCGTCTTTGCACGAACACCTATCTCCGTTTCCGCGCTGATCACGCAACAGCGATGGACGCTGTTTTTCAGGACGTTCCCGAAGAATATCTGAACAAACTCGG
>JAZRZG010000088.1:0-6365 GCA_045601305.1 Synergistaceae bacterium | reverse complement strand
GATTAAACTCAGAAACAAAATTGCAGAAGAGGGAGGCAAACTCCCCGCAGCCCTCGGCGTTATCACGGGGACATCCAACTTTGCCCATAAACGCAAAGACGGTGTTTATGTCATACCGATTACGACGCTGAAAAACTAAATGAACATTGTCAACTGCTTAACCACAAAAAAACAGGAACCCCGTTAAAGGGTTCCTGTTTTGTCAGGCGAAGTATTCCAAGTTAGAATTTGACGTCGGTCTGGAAGTTCGCTTTCCTTTCAAATTTGCCGTTTAAGGCGGATACTTTTGAATATTTTGAAAAAATATCCGCCTTAACTTGCAAATTTCATAAGCAAATTGTACAATACAGATACTGAGGGTGGTGACTGGTATGTTCAAAGACATCTACACCAGAAGGTTCTATCTGGACAAAATACGCGGCTTTTACAAAAGCGATTTAATCAAAGTCATAACAGGCATCAGACGCTGCGGCAAATCATGCTTTCTAAAATCAGTAATGACTGACCTTGAGGCACAGGGGGTTGCGCCGGAGGATATTATTTACATTGATTTAGACAGTCACGGTTACAAAAGCATAAAAACGGCAGACGCACTTGACGCTGTAATTACGAAGCAAATTACAAACAACAGCTATAAATATATTTTTATAGACGAAATACAAAACGTACAGGATTTTGAAACAGTCATAAACGCCTTCCGAGAAGATGGCAGCTGTTCCATATTCATTACAGGCTCAAATTCATATCTTCTCAGCGGCGAACTTGTTACAAAACTGACCGGAAGGTACGTTGAAATTGAGATGTTCACACTAAATTTCCATGAATACCTTGAGATGAAACACTTTCTCGGCAGACAAACAGGAAACATAATGGCAGAATTTACCGAATATATCAACAACGGGGGATTTCCTAAAACACTGGAATTTGACAGTACTGCCGACAGAGAACTATACATTGGCAGTGTTATACAGCAAATAATCCGCAAAGACATAAAACAGCGCCGCAAAATTAGAAACTGGACAGTCTTTGAGAAACTTATGCACTATCTTTTTAATAATTTCGGTGCCCCTGTAAGCCTCACAAACATACTAAACTACTTTAACAAGCAGGAAAAAATTGCGATATTGCCGGAGACCGTCAACAGATATATGGAAATACTGGAAAATGCCAAACTGCTTTATAAATGTCCCCGCTTTGACACAAAATCCAGAAAAGCCCTGCATTTTGAACAAAAATACTACCTTGCAGATTTAAGTATCTGCTATGCAAACAATGTTGACCACAGAATTAACTATGGACCTGTGCTTGAAAATGTCTTGTACACCCATTTGAGGTCAAAAGGTTATTTGCTGAGCACAGGCAAGGTTGGACAGCTTGAATGTGATTTCATTGCGCGCAAAAAAAACGATTACAGCTACATACAGGTTTCAATGTCAATTGCCGACAAAAATGTTGAAGACAGAGAATACAGACCGTTTACCGCGATAAAAGACAACTACCCGAAATATCTCTTTACACTTGACCCGTTACTGCAAAAACGGGACGGTATAATTCACAGAAATCTTGCGGACTTTTTAGCCTCAGATTCCGAACTGTGATAGGTAAACAGAGCGCAAAAAACAGGAACCCCCGAAAGGGTTCCTGTTCAGTTAGACAAAGTTTTCTAAGATAGTTTAACCTAAATTAGAATTTGACGTCGGTGCGGAAGAAGAGGACCTGATCTTTGTCTTTGTGTCCAAATCCGTTGCCGTCACCGTAGTCATACGTATCAAATCCGAGCGTTGTTGTGACTGCCGGGTTGAGTTTGTATGATGCGTTGATGCCGTATGCTTTTGTTGCCTGTCCGTCAACACCAGCGATATTGGCATTCATGTAGATGAGTTCTGTTGAGAACTTCTTTGTCCATTTCTGTGCCGCGCGGATGTTCCAAATGTTACGGACACCGCCTTTTCCAGCCTCTACACCCCAAAGGATACCTTTCTGGGAATCGCCTTTGAAGCCGTAGTTATATGCTGAAACGCCGCCCTGATTTTCGCCTATGTTGCCGAGGAAGGAATTGTTGATGCGTGCATATTCGACCCAGAGTGATGTGAATTTGAGAGCCGGCTGTTTGATATCAAGGACAACCTTAAATGCTTTACCGGTATCAAGTTCTTTGCCACTCGGAGCTGTAAGTTTGTCTGAATTCTGCCAGTAGAACGCACCTTTGAGGGCTATATCCTGAGTGAATTTGTAACCTGCATAAACACCGTAAGTGTTGAGGTGTCCATCAAGTGAACTTGCTACATCTGCTGCACCATCATTCTTTTTTCCGTCACCGTTTGCCATCATCCAGTTTGCGAGACCGGCGATGAACCATTTGTCGGCTTTGTAATCGAGTTTAATACCGATGTTCATCGTATTTTTGTCTACTGCATCTGTATACTTTCTGTCGCTACCCTGGAAATAACCCGTCTGGAAGCATTCGTTGTTGAAGTCGCGATATGCTACGATAACTGCGCTTACTTTGTTCCATTTCTTGCTAATTTCAAACGCATCACCGCGGTAGTCGCCCCAAAGTGAGTCAAATGCGTTGACGAGACCGTATTCACCTTCCCAGTCCCATGAGAAACGTCCGATACGTGCATTGAGTCCCCAGAACGGAAGTTTCGTGCCGATGTAGAATTTGTTGAATGACTGTACGTTTTCGTCACGGTGACCGCCGTTGTTATCGCCTGATGCCCATGCGCCGATACGGAATTCTGAATCAAAATAGGTGCTTTCGTTTATCTGGCGGCGGAAGTAAAGACGTGCGTATTCTTTTGTGAATTCATTGTTTGAGCCGTATTTACGTGTGAACTGTGAGCTGCCTTTCATGTTGTCAGCTCTGTCGCCCATTGCGCTCTTGAAGTCAAATTTGAAGCGACCTGTGATCTGCCAGCTGCCGATGCCTTTTTCGAGCTTCGTTACGCGTTTGTCGAGTTTGTCGGTTTTCGCGCCGAGGGCTTCGAGTTCTGATTTGAATTCGACTGAGAGCTTCTTAAGAAGTTCAACGTCTTTTTTGCTTGCATGTTTTGCTTCGCCTGCTGCTGCCGCGCGAGCAACCATTGCCGCTACTTCATAACGTGTCGCCTGCTGCGCACCTTTGAATGCGTAAAATCTAACGGCATTTTGCTCTTTTTCGGTTTCCAAATTCAGCGCGGTCAAAATCCTTGCGTATAACAGATGTGTAACTTCATTCCAAAACTGATACTGCCTCGGCAAGAACACTCGGCGCAAGATGGGCGTATCGTTCTGTCATCTGCAGCGATGAATGGCACATCAGTTTTTGTATAACCTGCATGGACACTCCAGCCATAGCCAGCCGGCTTGCAAAATCGTGTCTTAGGCAGTGCCAGCTGAAATTTTTGATATTTGCCGCCTCAAGCAGCTTTGAGAACGCTGTCCGCGTGTCTGAAAGCATTTTGCCGTGTTCGGAGAAAACGTATCCTTTGGTCTTTCTCGTTCGTCGTTTCCAAATTGCCAGTTCGTCGCAAACTGTGTCGTTCAACGGCAAAACTGCGTCCTTGCCGCCTTTCATAATCGCAGCTTCAAGCCGCAGCTGCCTGTGTTCAAAATCCACGTTCTGCCATTTCAGTTTGAGCAGCGTTCCTTTTCGAATTCCTGTATTCAGACTCAGTACAAGCGCGGGCTTCATCCACCTTGTCCGGCTGTTCTCTGCCGCGGACATCAGCCTTTTTCGCTCATCCGGCGTCAGATACCGCTCAACGATTTTCGAATCCTTTTGCGGCACCTTTGGCACACTGAACGGAACTTCAGGGATAAACTGCTGATGCTTTGCCCAAGAAAGCATCGAGCGCAATGCCGCAAGCCGCCTGTTCACTGTTGCGCCTTTGATTTTTGTCTGCCGTTTCTGCCAGGCGGCAATCGTGTCACTTGTCAGCGAAGAGACGGGGCAGGACAGAAATTCTGAAAACTGCCGTATCATACGCACAGTTTTTACCCCGCTTTTGCGCTGTTTTTTTACCCACGGCTCATATTTTTTCAGCAGTTCCGCAACAGTTACGGAAGGTGCGCGCAGCCATGCGGGGTCGCTGTTTTCGAGCCACAGGCGCGACAAAAAACGCTTTGCCGCGGCACGCACCTCGCAAAGCGGCACAAATGCTGGTGCTATCTTAATATTTCGCTGACGTCTCACAGGACGCGGTGTGCGGTAGTTAATATAGTAGTTTTTTCTTCCCGACGGCTCCACACGCACAAAAAGCCCTTTAACCTCAGTGTCGCGAATGTCATAACGCCTTTCGCGCGCGGCGGCGCAGTCCACAAGCTTTTGAGTAAGCCTTGCAACAGTCATAATCACAGACCTCCGAAATTCAGAAATAGTCATACTATTTTACCGCCGCCGGGCTGTTATACAAAAGTTATACGGAAAGAAAATTCGGCAGGACAGAAAACGGATTAGCCCCCATAATAATAACTTATAAGTTATTGACATTTAATAACTTATAAGTTATTATACTGACGAGGTGGAGAAAATGTATGAGATACGCTTCTACAGAAACAGACGAGGAGAAGAGCCAGTCAAGGAATATCTTGAACAGCTAAAACAGCGCAGCGGCAAAGATGCGCGACTCAACTACGAAAAAATAACCGACTATCTCAGACTGTTGCGCCAATATGGCACCATACCGGGCAAACCGGTCATAGATTATCTCGGAAACGGCATTTGGGAGCTGCGTCCGTTAAGGAACAGAATTCTGTTCATCGTATGGCATAATAACTGTTTCATACTGCTGCACCATTTCATAAAAGCCACGCAGAAAACCCCGAAATCAGAAATAGAAAAGGCAAAAAGAGAATACGCAGAAATAAAAGAAAGAGGGGATATATATGAATAACAGCGCAATAGGCTCAAGCTGGGAAGAATTTGAAGCAAAACACTTCACCGCCGAAGAAATTGCGGAAAGCGACGCAAGACTTGAAATACTTGCCGCTTTGATATTTGCGCGCCGAGAACAAGGCATCAGCCAGAAAAAACTTGAAGAACTCAGCGGCATCAAACAGCCTGTAATAGCAAGAACTGAACGCGGAACATCAAATCCCCGCCTTGATACTGTGCTGAAGCTGCTGACATCGCTTGGCAAAACACTTGCCGTTGTGCCTCTGGACAAGACAAGTCACGGCACACATCGCGCGGCACAGCCCGAATAAAAAAGCGGCGGAATATCCCGCCGCTTTTTATCGATTATTACCGAACTACACCGTCAGCCTGTGAGAGACGCCGTCTGGAAACTCAGCTTCAACCCTCAAAGTGCCGCCCATACCCTCAACAAGCCGTTTCAGCGTTGACAGCTTCATATCTTCCTCGTGCTCCATCTTTGCTATTGCCGGCTGCGACACACGCAGCGCCGCCGCAAGCTGCTTTTGCGACACCTTGCGCGCTTTTCGCGCCATCTCAAGCTGACAGGCAAAAATCAGCTTTTGAGTACCTTCTTCGATTTTACGGCGTCTTTCTTCCGGCAGAGACGCCATGTAATCTCTAAATGTACGCATTGACTAATCCTCCTCAGTTTCCAGATATTTTTCATAAATCTTTTCAGCCTTTATAATGCTCTTTTCATACCAGCGCTTAACACCGCTTTTGTCACCGCCGAGCAGCATAACCGCGTTTCTTTTCGGGTCAAAAACATACAGCATTCTGTATGCCCTGTCATTTATATCAGTCCTCAGCTCACGCAAGTTGTACCTTGCGCCGAAAACCTTGCTGCTGTATGGGAACGGCATGGTAACACCAAGTTCTTCCAGCATACCTATTAACATAGACAACTTGTCTTGAGTTTCTTCATCGTTAGCAAGAAACCACGCTTGAAATTCACCGGTCAATACTACGCGTACACTCATCACACCACCGCCGAATATAACCTGCAGGTTATATTACCACACAAAAAAAAACTGTCAACAGCATACATCAAAATAATTTGCGTTAACAGTTTGACTGTTTGACAACAGAAAAAATGGGGAAAAGTACGATTGAATACACTTCTCCCCGCGTTGCTTTTGAAACTTTGTGTTGCATTGTGCTGCTTTTGTTGCAATCCCAACGCCGGAGAGGGAGCCGTGTGTGGACTTGAAGCCGGGCAGTGCCCACTGATATTCAGTCATTTGTCGTGTGTCGCTTGTTGTCAGTCGTTAGAAGATAAGAAATTTTTGCAGCTAACGACCGGCGACCAACAACTGACGTCTTCCGAATACCGCTTCAATCGTCGTACCTCGAACAGGTGCGGATTTGTCTCGGCGATGTTGACGGGATTACGCAAACGCGAATGCGATTTTTGGTTTTTGTTCGGGGCGGGTTTCCTCCGCGGAGTCAAACGTTCGTTTGGCTG
>JAZRZG010000087.1:0-7571 GCA_045601305.1 Synergistaceae bacterium | reverse complement strand
GGGAACGTTAGCGCACGCCTACTGCGCCCTGAAACTCAAAAAGTATCTGGGCCTGCCTACCGCTGACGAAGAAAAGGAAATAGAAGCCCTGAGCCAGTACCATACCGGCGAAATGGACGAATATACCGATACCTACGTAAGTATCGTACTGGAAAAGTTTAACGCCGCCAGAGCGCACACCAAAGACGCGCAGCTACTGGTAGAAACCCGGTTAGACTTTAGTAAGCATATCCCGGACGCTTTCGGCACCGCGGACGCTATTATTATCGCTGACGGTACGATAGACGAAATAGATTTTAAGTACGGCAAAGGCGTTAAGGTCTCAGCTTTCCAAAATCCGCAGATGATGATTTACGGGCTGGGAGCCTTTGAAAAATTCGACTTTGAGTACGATATACGCCGCGTCCGTATGACGATTATACAGCCGCGTATAGATAACCTCAGCGAGTATGAGGTAACTACCGCAGAGCTGCTGAGCTGGGCTATAAAGGAGCTGGAACCTAAGGCCAAAGAAGCGTACAGCGGTAAGGGTAAGCAGCAGCCGGGCGACTGGTGCCAATTCTGCAAAGTTAAGAACACCTGCCGGGCGCTTACCAAGCTGTGTACCGAGGCGGTAAAGAATAACCCGCAGCTGGTATCTACAGACGAACTAGCCAAAGACATACTGCCGCTGCTGCCTACTATCAAAACGTGGCTGGCTGGCGTTGAGGACTACGCGCTACAGCAGGCGTTATCTGGCGTATCGCTGCCCGGCTGGAAGCTGGTAGAGGGACGCAGTAACCGCAAGATCGTAAACGTAGAGGGCGCGGCTACGGCTCTGATAAACGCTGGCTACGCAAAGACCGCGATTTACAAGCCTCAGGAACTCTGCACTATTACCGATCTGGAAAAGATGGTAGGTAAAAAGCAGTTTGCGGCCCTGTGCGCGGACTTTATCGAAAAGCCTAAGGGCAAACCCACACTGGCCGAAGAAAGCGACAAACGCCCTGCTTTGGACCCCGTAGCAGAAGATTTTAAGGACGTGCAGCTATGATAGTAGACGCTTTAGAGTGGATGACACAGCACCCGTTTTGGTCTCTGTACGCGGCTATCCTGCTGGGTATCGCTATCCACGGTTTCAGACCTGCCACCCGGATTTATAAGGACCTCAGGGACGAAATCGAAAACGAAGAAAACAACAACTAACATTTCAAACAAAATTATTATGGGAAAATTAATTACTATTCAACTGACAAACGGAAAGGCAGAGCCTTTTTCTGCCGGATTCCAGCCTATATCTGAGGCTGTAGTATTAGGCGACACGCCTAAGGTAAACGACATTATTTGCCTAGACCCTGACAGACTTAGCACACTAACTAGAGAGGCTAGACAGCAGTCTAAATCCTATTTGGAATTTGACAAATACTACAAAGACGTAACCGCTGTAGACAGTATGTATGACCGCGTACAGTTTACCGGCTCTGCTACGCTGATAGTCCAGCAGACCTATGTAAAATGCAAATACGACCCGGCAGTAAAGCACGAAAACGGGCAGGTAATCTGCGTGGCAAAGCCTATAACCAAATCAGCAAATAATAAGCAATAAGGAAAACAACAACTAACGGCCCGGCGTTTTCCGGGAGTGGAATACAGTATTAACAAACAAAAGCAAAGTTATGAAAGCTAAAATTTTCAAAGCTGGCGAGAAAGGCAAAGAGGCTACCGTAGTTTTCGGTCCCTGCCGTCTCAGTTACACCCACCTGTTTAACAAGTACGCACCGGATGGCGACCAGTCAGCCGGTAAGTATATGACTAACGTACTTATCCCTAAAGAGGACAAAGACGTAGTTAAGGCCATAAACGCGGCTGTAGAGGCTGCAAAGCAAGCGGCCATAGTTTCCAAGTGGGGCGGTAAGGAACCTAAGAAACTGGACCTGCCGTTAAGGGATGGCGACGAGAAAGAGGACGAGGTATACGAGGGCTGCTACTACCTTAACGCAAAGTGCAACACGCGCCCCGGTATCGTGGACCGCGACAAAGAGCCTATTACAGACGAGGACGAGATATACAGCGGCGTTTACGCTGTGGTATCCGTTACTTTCTTTGGCTATGACGTAAGCGGAAACCGTGGCGTAGCCTGCGGCCTTAACAATGTTATGAAAGCTAAGGACGGCGAGCGTTTGGGTGGCCGCGTATCTGCGGATACCGAGTTTAACGGCGTAGAGCTTGACGACGAGGACGACGACCTTTAACCCTTTATCCGGTGGCGGGTCCCTGTGGCCCGCTGCCGATTTTTCAAGTTATGAATTACAAATTAATACAGGATATAGCAAAGCGCTGCTACGAAAGCGCCCAGCGCAGAGGCAAAGACGTTAGCTGCGAGGGCTGCCGTAAATACGTGACCGTGGAACTGGCCGAATACTGGCAGGCGTGCCGTCAGGGTTACGACCTGCCGCTTACCGCGGCAGAATCGCTGAACGAAGCCGCACAAATAGACGATAATACGTTTATATCGGTCTATGACGCGTACGTACATAATACCACGATAGACGAACTGGCAGACCTGCTGATAGTGGCCGCTACGTGGTACGAAGCCGCTAGGCGTACGTCTAAAACGACCTTTCCTACGGAGTGCGCGGACGTGCTGTTTATTGAGGGCGTTTTAGCTTTTATCGCTGACGTATGCGTAAACGACCCGCAGGCAAAATCCCTGCACGAAATAGCTAACCTCAAAATGAGATATAACGAACTCAGGCAGGACTAAGGATATGCGAGAGCTGGGTATAGATATAGAGACTTTCAGTAGCTACGACCTGACAGAGTGCGGCGTATACCGTTACGTTGAGGCCCCGGACTTTACTATACTGCTTTTTGCGTATAGCGTGGATGGCGGCCCGGTATCCTGCTGCGACTTTGCCCGTGGCGAGAGCTTACCAGCAGAGATACTGGCAGCGCTCAGGGACCCGGACGTAGAAAAGACAGCCTATAACGCAGTTTTCGAGCGTATCTGCATATCCAAGTATTACGGATGGCCGGTTATTGACCCTGCGCAGTGGCGCTGCACTATGGTACGCGCTGCGCGTCTGGGCCTGCCGCTGTCACTGGCTCAGTGCGGCGAGGTGCTTAATTTACAGGACCAGAAGATGAAAGAGGGTAAAGCCCTAATACGTCTATTCTGCACCCCTGCTAAATCAAAGACCAGTACCGGACTGTTTGGCGACAGTGGAAACCGCGTACTGCCTGAGGCGTACCCTGAAAAGTGGGAAACTTTCAAGCTGTATAATATCCGTGACGTTGAGGTAGAACAGGCCATATTAGCAAAGGTGCGCCGTTTAGAGGTACCGGAATTTGACGAAAACCTATACACGGTAGACCAGCTGATAAATGACCGTGGCGTACAGATAGACCGCCAGCTAGTAGAGAACGCGGCACGCTTCGACGATGAATACAAAGCCGGACTGTTTAGGGAAGCGCAGCAGCTTACCGGGATGGAGAACCCTAACAGCCCGTCTCAAATCAAAGAGTACCTGCACCGAGTTACCGGATGGTCTATAGCCAGCCTCAACAAAAAAGAGCTGGACGATTTGGACCGCCAGTTTAAGTATAACGCGAAAGCCCGCCGTATACTGGAAATCCGTAAGGAAATGGGTAAGACCTCAAACAAAAAGTACAGCGCTATGCTGGACTGCGTTTGCGATGACGGACGTATACACGGACTTTTACAGTTTTACGGTGCTGCACGTACCGGGCGCTGGGCTGGCCGTCTGGTGCAGGTACAGAACCTGCCGCAGAATCATTTAGGCAGTCTGGACTATGCCCGCAGTCTGGTAAAGGCCGGGGACCTTTCGGAGTTTGAGGATAACTACGAAAACCCTACACAGGTGCTGAGCGAATTAATACGCACAGCGTTTGTGGCTAAGCCCGGCTGCGTTTTCCACGTCTGCGACTTTTCCGCTATTGAGGCCCGCGTTATCGCGTGGCTGGCTGGCGAACAGTGGGTATTAGACGTTTTCCGCGATGGTGGCGACATATACTGTACCACCGCTTCCAAAATGTTTGGCGTACCCGTGGAAAAGCACGGCCCTAACGCTGAACTTAGGCAGAAAGGTAAAATATCCGTACTGGCGCTGGGATACGGCGGCGGCGTGGCTGCGCTGGAAGCTATGGGCGGTAGCCGTCTGGGACTGTCCGAGACCGAGGAAAAGGACATAGTTAAACGCTGGCGCAACTCTAACCCGAAAATAGCGCGTTTCTGGACTACTATAGAAAACGCAGCCCTGAAAGCGATAGAGACCGGCGAAAGCGTGACAATTAACCGCGGTATAGTGGTAGCGAAAAAATGGGGTATGCTGACTATTACCCTGCCGTCTGGCCGTACTATCTGCTACCCGCGGGTAACTGTCTCCACAGAGTATAACGACGGATGGCGGGGCGACCACGATATTATAGAGTACGAGGGCCTTAACCAGACTACGAAAAAGTGGGGCAAAATCCGCACCTATGGCGGTAAGCTGACCGAGAACGTAGTACAGAGTATAGCCCGCGATATTCTGGGCGTTATTATCCTCAGAGCGCAGGCCGCAGGGCTTAATATCGTTTTCCATATCCACGACGAAATAGTAGTAGAGGCTACCGAGGGACAAACACTACAACAGATAGAGGCAATTTTTAGCGAACCTATTAACTGGTGCAAAGCTCTGCCGCTGAAAGGCGCGGGGTATACGACACCTTATTACCTCAAAGATTAACCACTATGCAGACACAGAAAAGATTTTTGAAATTTCGCTACGCCGCTATCAAACGCTATGGCGAAAAACGCTGGACCGCAGGCCGCGGCTGGATTGAGTTTAACCCTAACTACACGGTAGGCACCTCAAAGGATGAAACCGGGCTGTTTGGCGACGACAAAAACGACGCGTACGTTTTTGAACTATCCAACGGTACTAAGTTTTTGGCTTTCGTGAACCTGCCTATACTGGGCGAGGACGCAGTATTAAGCGAGGGCGGCGAAGCTGCTAACTGGGCAGCTGACGACAGCGCCGAAAATGACGTAGCGTTTTACATTGACAAATACAACCAAATCAAAAAACATTTTTAACAGATGAAAAATTTAACTGAAAATCAGAGACTGCGTTTGGAAATGCTAGAGCACTGTAACTATGACGCAGCAAAGGCAAAAGAGGCCCTAATTTTTGCTATGGGCGGGGAACTGGTAGACGAACCAGCGGACGTATCAGCACCTCAGACCGAGACCTACCCGGATGGTATCTATATCGTAGACGGGAAAGGTAAAGCCGTCCTGTATACCGGCCCAGACACCAAGTTTGATTTTTGCGCCGGTATCGGAATAAAGCAGGGCAGCAAATCTTTGCTGGTGGGTCTGACTGACGCAGCGGACACCGTTAGCCAGAACTGCGAGCTAACCACAAAGCAGGGCGGCAGCCGCTATTTCAAAAGCCACACGGACGCAGTGGCAGACTGGGACGGTGCAGCAGGTACAGAGGACCTGCGCAAAATCCTTAACCCTGCTATTAAGATGGGCGACGGCCAGTATATACCGTCACTGGGACAAATGTATTTTATCCTTTGCCACCTCAAAACCGTAAACGAGGCGCTGGCGTTTGTCGGCGGCCAGCCGTTAGAGGTAGACGCGTGGTACTGGTCCAGCACAAGCTACAGCGCTGGCAGCGCGTGGAGTCTGTACCTTTACACTGGCTACGCGCTCTACGGCGCTAAGGCAGCTTACCAGGGTCGGGTTAGGCCGGTTTCAGCATTTTTTTAACTGTTAATAGTTATTCTTTAACCTTTGCCCGGCGCAAGCCGGGCTATTAAAAAACTTTGGATATGGCCCGTAAAGAGACAGACGAAACCCAGAAAATCTGCGGTAACTGTTTTTGCTGTATTTGCACAAACGAGGGCTGCGAATGTAGACTAACTGATAATCCGGTAGACTATAACCAGCCGGGCTGTATAGACCATATACCGGAATCTGACTATTAACAAAATGAGCATAAAATTAAAAAATGACTTTACAGTAGATTTGGCTACAGCCCACAGCCGGTTATCTAAAAAATGGAAAAACCGGCACTGGCAGTGGTCCGAACTGCTGGAACGCTGTAGCCAGACCAAATACACCGGCGAGACCGCAGCGGAATACGCCCGCCTGACGCGTGACGAACAGAGCACGATAAAGGACGTAGGCGGTTTCGTAGGTGGGTATCTGAGTGGCGGCGTACGTAAAGGGGCTAACGTAATGTACCGCAGCGTAGCTACGCTGGATATAGACTACGGCACCCTTAACGTCTGGGATGACTTCCAGCTACAGTTTAGCTTTGCCGCTATGCTGTATAGCACACACAAACACGGCGCAGAGCACCCGCGCTACCGTCTGGTATTTCCGTTTACCAGACAGGTAACACCGGCTGAGTATGAGCCTATCTGCCGTAAGATAGCAGCCGATTTGGGTATAGACCTTTTCGACGACACTACCTACGAGCTGCCGCGCCTTTTCTACTGGCCGTCTACCTCTAAGGACGCAGAGTACGTTTTTGAGTATCAAGACGGCCCGGCCTGCGACCCTGACGAAATACTACGCCAGTACGTAGACCCTTTCGACGTTTCCAGCTGGCCTGTATCCAGCAGGGAAAAGGACGTAATAGCCCACAAAATCAAAAAAGCCAGGGACCCTACGGAGAACCCCGGACTAATAGGCGCTTTCTGCCGTGCGTACACGATAGAGGACGTTATAGAAAAATTCTTAGGCGACCAGTACGAGCGTACGGCCACAGATGGACGTTACACCTATAAGCTGGGCAGCGTGGCTGGCGGTCTGGTATGCTATGAGGGTAAATTTGCTTTCAGCCACCACGAAACAGACCCAGCCAGTAAGCAGCTCTGTAACGCTTTCGACCTTTGCCGTATACACCTGTACGGCGCTCAGGACGAGGGCAGCCGGGCGCAGGACGTTACCCGCCTGCCGTCCTACGGGGCTATGCAGGAATTTATAAGCAAAGACCGTAACGTAAAACTGCTTATGGCCCGCGAGCGTAAGCAGCAGGCAGCCGCAGAGTTTGAGGGCGTGGAGCTTGACGACACCCCGGAAACAAACGACGAATGGAAAGCAGATTTAGAGTACACCAAATCCGGAAAGCTGGTTAGCAATACGGCTAACATAATCCGCGTGCTGGAAAACGACCCCGCGCTAGCAGGCCATATAATACACGATGATTTTAGCGGCTTCGACGGAGTGGTAGGCGGCCTGCCGTGGAACCGGCACGCGAAGCAGTGGACGGACCGCGACGACGCTAACTTACGGGTATGGCTGGAACGTAACTACGACCTAACCGGAAAGGACAAAATAAGCGACGCGCTGGCGGCTGTCCTGACGCGCCACAGTTACCACCCGGTACGCCAGTATCTGAACGGCCTAACGTGGGACGGTACGCCACGTCTGGAAAGACTGGTAATAGACTATATCGGCGCTGAGGATACCCCTATAAATCGCACTATGACCCGTAAGCATTTTACGGCTGCCGTAGCCCGCGTTTTCCACCCCGGCTGCAAATACGACTACTGCCTAATCCTTACCGGTC
>JAZRZG010000086.1:0-13969 GCA_045601305.1 Synergistaceae bacterium | reverse complement strand
TGTTGCTGGTATGCGCCCTTTGCGGTAAGGTTCTGAAAGAATGCTGCGACATATTCTACGAAGACGAAGTCGAAAACGGCAAGTCCGTAGTAGTATGCGGCGAATGTGCTATAGAACACAATCTTGAATTTGAAGACGAATAAATAAACTTTCAAAAATAAAACAGAACGCCGTTTAGGCGTTCTGTTTTATTCTACTGTCTGATTTCGATTTTTTCACCGTCGCAGATTACTGTTATCGCACCGTTACGCAGGCGATAAAGAGGCGCGTCGTCAAGCATGAACATAAAGCTCGGCGCGTTGTTGACATCGTATTTCGGAGCATCGGTGATTACTCCGTATTTGGGTTTGCACGCATAGTACAGATTTTTAAAAGGCTCGCTTTTTGTCAGGTAGAAGCCGTGGTGCGGCAGCTTCATAAAATCAATTTCGCCCGTGAACTGCTCTGACAGATAGGTTTCCATTCTTTTATCCAGAGCGTCTCCGAGGAACAGGAAGCGTTTCCCGCGAAATTCAAGCAGAAGTATCAGCGAAGAATCGTTTGATACCATTCCCTCGTAAGGCTTCGGCGGATAAATCGTAAATTTCAGTTCGCCAAGTTCAAAGCTTGTCGTTTCCCTTACAACAACGGGATTTTTTGAGAGTTCGCCGAGCGTTTTTCTGTAACGGTCTATGTGTTTGCTTTTCTTTTTGTCGTAATCGGTTTCGTATATTTCTCCGACGGGAACGGCTGTCAGAAGCTTTCCCGCCCCGCCCACGTGGTCTTTGTCGTAATGGCTGAGTATCAGGCAGTCAAATTTTCCTACCCCGAAGGAATTTTGGAGTTCTTCAAGCACGGCGTCAATCGTTTTTTCATAGCCGGTGTCAAGCATAACGTTGTATTCCGCCTGTTTGATGAGAATGCAGTCGCCCTTACCGACGTTGAAGAAATGTATCGTCAAATCATCAGACGCCTGAACAGGCAGCGAAAGAAAAAATGTCAAAAATACGGCTGACAACAGCCGGGACAGTATTCTTGCACAGCGTTTGCTTTTCATAATCCGCCATCTCCTTTAACAAAAAATCCGCGGTTCACCGCGGATTGAATTTTCATGGTGGCGCTGACTGGACTCGAACCGGTGACCGATCGGGTATGAACCGATAGCTCTAGCCAACTGAGCTACAGCGCCATATTTGGTTGCGGGGGGAAGATTTGAACTTCCGACCTCCGGGTTATGAGCCCGACGAGCTACCGAACTGCTCTACCCCGCGATTTGCAAACCTCTCATTGGTGCCGAGAGCGGGACTCGAACCCGCACGAACTTGCGTTCAGCGGATTTTAAGTCCGCAGTGTCTACCATTCCACCACCCCGGCGCTCAACGGAAAAGATTATACCAAAAATTTACACTCCGTCAAGTAGTTTTTTTGCCATCTGTTTTTTTTCAAGTGCCATCTGTTTTTTCACCCGCAGGGGCATTTTTTACAAAACCTTAGTTGATTTTCAAAACAATACTTAACTTCCATTTACCGCCCAAAACAACATTTATTCAGCAATGACAACACCTTGCTGCGTTTTGTTTTTCATTTCATGTTCACAGACTGATAATTTTGCATTTGATATTTGTTTGGCTTTCCGTTTCTTCCTTCAAAAATCAGGGGGCTGTCCGCATATTTATATATGGAGGGTGTTGTTAATTTTTGCAAAATTTATATTTTTTGTATCGATCCGGTTGCTTTTTGTGCCGTCTCATTGCAGATTTATATATGGAGGGTGTTGTTAATAAAACCTAAATCAACCGTTTTCTGTTTTGCTTTCCTTGCTGCAAGGCAGGCAAAACAGAGCGCGGTTAAGGAATGGAAAGTCATTCCGCAGCTTTTGTCAATAATCACGGATCTGCCTGGCGAGGCATACAGGTTTGTGATTTTCGCCTGACCTAAGCTGTACAAATATCGCAATCAAAGGCGCCGAGAGCGACTTTTGCGGCAAGCCGGCTGCTTTGTCAAGTAATGACATGACTCACTTCGGTAACGGTATGGCTGCGTGCGCCAACCGGGTTTCACGTCAAAAACGCCGTCCAATACGGCAAAATCGCTCACCCGCGGGGGCGTACGCCCCGCACATATTTAACAGATCATTGTCGGATAACAGATACATTGCGTTATCGGTACAGCTTTGTGTACCAATACGGCATATTGCCGTACAGTACACTCAACTATTATGAAAGGAGAGAAACATTATGCAGAGGAATACAGACAAAGTTAACCGCCGTAAAATTCTTGCCGAAACAAAGACAAGAGCAAGCGGCGTTAAGAAAAATCTGAAAAGCCGCGGCATTAAACGTTTTCAGGCAGCAGGACAGAACAAGCTGAAATTCATAAGGAAACGATACTTTACAAAGATTTTCAGACAGCTGTTCGGACGGGAAACAGACGACATCATTCCGGCAGAAATGAAACAGCCGGGAATGGTTCCGATATTTTCAATCTACAAAGACACAGAAAACAGACAGCTTATTCTCCGCTGCGACAGCGTAGAATATGAAGACGAAATTGTCACTGACGAAAACGGCAAAGCCAGTTTCAAACGGAATACGGAATATAGAAAATAACATATGCGGGAGAGCTGACACTCTCCCGTGTGTTTTATATCCTCGCTGCAATGTCTGAAAACAGAACAAAAATTGCCTGAGGAATAACCTCAGGCAAAGATGTTATTTGTAAAAATCAGCACGGCTTGGCAACGCGTCTGCTATTGTGTTCTTCCGAAGGAACGATTGCAAGCGTTTTGCCGAGAGGAGCAAGAACCTTGAGCAGCGTGTCAATCTGCGGACTTGTATAACCGCGCTCCATTCTTGCAATCACCTGCTGCCTTACTCCGCTGAGTTCCTCAAGTTTTTTCTGTGTAATACCCTGCTCATTTCGCGCCTTTATAAGCTCGCCGATAAGCGCAACCCTGAGATTGCTCTGTTCAATCTCCTCCGGCGTAAAAAGTTCTTCCCTTACGCTTCTCCAGCTTCTGCAAACTGCTTTACTGTTCAAATTCAACACCCCTTTCAAGCAAATCCGCCAACTCCGCTTTTGCCTTTTTTATCTCCCTTGCAGGAGTTTTTGCTGTTTTTTTCATAAACACGTGCAACAGCACAAACCCGCCCTTTACCCATGCCGCAAACAAAATCCTGTCTCTCAGCGGACGGAGTTCCCAAATTTCAGCATCAAGATGCTTAATGTAAGGTTCTCCGGCAGTAATGCCATGCTCGGCAAGCACCGTAATATAGTCATTAATCTTGTTAGCTTTTATGCGACTGTCCTTGCCGTTCTTGGCAATGAGCGATTTAATGTAGTCATATACAGGCTGATTACCCTTCCTGTCAACATAGAAATAGACCTCGTACATCATCGCAACCCCTTAATAAATAATACTTAAAAGTTGTTAAAAGTCAAGGGCAAATTTACTGTTCAGGGTACAACTCATCAAGCAACTGCTGCAGCGTTCCCTCTTTTGCGTAGGGCAGCGCGTCCGCCAGTCTGAAATTGTGCTTTGTAATTTTTGTATCTTCGTCAAAACCGAGAATAAAACTAATCGCGATATTGTAAATAATCTCAGTCGGCGCAAGTCCGTACACCTGTTTTTCAAAAATATGTCTGAGCCTTTTCTCTTTGTCCGGATAAAGTTCTTTCATCTTTTCGCTCTGATACAACCGTTTGACTATTTCAGCGATATACAGTCCGGATTTCATATACAGGTCAATAAACGTCTTGTCCGGCATATCAAAACAGTCAGGATTTTCCTGTTCGAGCATATCTACCATCTTTTTAACAACCATTTTCGGCGTAAAAATCTGATTTGTCTTCTGCGGCGGAATATAATCAAAAATACTCCTCTGTCATAGCGACAAAAGGTTTACTTTTCTGCAATATATCGGGATATTACTTTGTCAAATCGTATATCACAGGCGTTCCGAGCAATAGCGGCAAATCATCCGGCTTCATTTTGAACAACATACCGTGATCACGCCACTTGCCGTCTGGATTGATATGAGCAGCAAGGTCGAGTGTAATAATATCAGTTTCAATCAGTGGAGCGAGCAATGATACATTAGGATTCTTTGTATGTAAAATCTTATCATAGCGGAAAAACTCTATTCCGTTATGTGTTTTTGATTCAGCTTTCACCCAAAAAGTCTCATGGTGTTTTGTTAGAAGAGCGTTGCGCAAATTTTGCATGAACCATGCAGAAACATTTTTCTTTATGTCTGTATTTGGCTGATAAAGCATTTTCAACTTATCGTTATTAGAGTCAACTTCAAGAAGCAGGTCATACGCATTTGCACGAGACACCCTAAACGTCTCATAAAGTTGTAATCTTGGAATCGTCTGTCCTCGCGGAGTTTGTAATTTCCCATAGCATTCAACAATTTGGCGGTAGGTAAGACCTTCATCAGGAACCTTCGTAAAAAGCGTTGACCGTGTACTTTGACGGTTGTGTCCGTTTCGAGATAGGCGTGTTGCTTTCAATTCAATGCCTTTGTAGTCAGGGACTCTATAGTTGTTGCGACTAATACCCAAAGCATGTTCTAATGTATCTCCTACTCCGGGGTCTCCGCGAGTTATTGACGGGATGAATCCCATATCATGTATTCGCTTAATTTTATCACGCAATTCCTCTGCAACGCTTGCGGCAACATGAGCAATCTCTTTCAGTAAATCGTAAACATAGCCTTTTTGGTCAATTGAATTCTGAATTTTTGGGTCGGAAAGGTTTATGACATAGATTTTCTTGTTCAGCGTTACTAATGCCAAAAGGTTACATGCTCTGCAATACTTCTTTAAGTTTGAAAACCATATCCGAGGATCACCTTTTTTCGTAATCGGTCTGTATAGCGAAGCCGCCGCTTCGGTCATCTCATTATCAGACACGAAAAAAGTTTCTACAATGACCTTTGCATCTTGTCCTTGCCCTTGATGTTCATAATCATGTATTTCAGCATCTTTAAGTAATTCGCGAACTGGGCTTGTTGCATCCATTATTGATTTCTCAAAGCCTGTTGGAGTTGGAACAAGAAAGGCGACAGGGATGCCAAAATCAGCAAAAATAGGTAAGAATTGTTGAATATCAACATCTGACATAGCCAACATTTAAGACACTCCTTTATTTACAACAGCTTTTTAATCTCTGACACTATAGCTTTCGCTAAAAGTGGCGGAACAGCATTCCCAACCTGAGTGTATTGTGGAATTTCAACTCGTCGCCTTAATCCACCGGTTGTTCTTTTCCCTAAAAATTCAAACGAATCATCAAACGACTGACAACGTGCCATTTCCCTAACGCTAAATGTTCTTGCATCCCACGGGCTGATATAATCATCTGGTATTGTCACAACTGTTGCGGCAGGTTGATTTGCTGACCATCTTTGCCGAACGTTTTTCTTCGTTAAAAGGACTTCTACCTGTTCTATTGTCGCTCGTGCATTTTTGAAGAGATCAATGATAGCATCTTCCGACATTTCAAATGAATCTGCACACAGTCTTACTAATGCTCTTTTGTTTGTAAGGTCTATTCCGTTTTCAAGAATTCTCTTTTTTAATTCTGTTCCTGTCTCACCTTCACGGAAGAGTTCAAAACGCTCAACAACTGTCGGCGTTTGATGTGGTAGCTCGATATTAAGAGTTCTCCTTGCAACTATTGTTTTTCCGTCAACTGAAGGTGTTCTGCCGTTTATGCTGTCAATTTGATATTGTGTAAACTTGCTATTTACGACATTCTTTATAGCATCACTCGATATCAAATCTCCAATAGCTTCTTTCAATGTAATATACTCTGTGGGCGATAAAATCGGTTCAGGGTATGAAGGGGCGGGCATGCCGTCACGATAACCCATAAAAATAATTCTGTTCCGTCTTTGCGGAACACCATAATCCGCTGCGTTCAATATTTTAGGTTCAAGCGTGTGATAACCGATTTCTTCTAATTCGTTTCTCAATATGCTTGGGGTAACGCTACCATCCGGATATGGTATACCGGTAATTCCTATGTAACCCATAAATTGCATATCGACAAGACCTTCGACATTTTCAAGTACAATGTACTTAGGTCTAATTTCGCTAATTATACGTACATATTCGCCGAACAACATATTCCTTGGATCTGACTTATCACGTCGCCCAGCTCTTGAGAAGCCTTGACAACTTGGTCCACCAATTATCAAATCGATGTCAGGAAAGTCTTTTCCTTGCATAATTTCCAAATTTGCGATGCGCTGTTTGATAATTTCACCAGTCAAATCACGGATATCAGATCGCTCAAACCATGTGTTTTTTCCTTGGATAAGCCCTAACTGCTCATGTCTATGACAATAGGTTATTTCTACCATTTCGCTTATATCTGATGAAAAGAGAATCTGAAAACCTGCCTGTATTAGCCCTTCAGAACAACCGCCTGCACCACAAAATAAATCTATTGCGACAGGTTTGCTGCCAGTATCAAACATTTCATTCTTTTTCTCATCTGTGACAAATGTGACAAATTCTACCATGTCAGAAAGACCGCAATCTAATACATTAGAAATCTTCGACAGTGTTTCCAGCGAAACCATTTCGCTTTTTCCCATTTTTGCAAGAACACTTGTACTTATTCCTGCCATTTTACGCATCGCTGTTTTTGTAATGTGCTTATCAATGAGCAATTTCCACAACTTATCGTATGATATTGTCATCGTGTTACTCCTCTCAACATTCAAACGCTACGGTAGATTATATCATAGTGGAGAATTAAAAGACAACAATATATTCGCATTTATAAATATATTATTCGCCTATTATTCGTTATTCATTATTATTCGTTTGCTATGTAGTGAAACACGGCTATATTTCAGCCGATTTTTGCTTCGCGCACGAAATATTTTAAGTATTTTTACGTCAGTTTTTTGCAGGTACGCGGCTGAATTTCCGCACCGATTTCAGACAGAATTTCAACGGTGATTTCGTCCGTCGGCAATGTGCCGTATGCGTCGGTCGCAAAAATAATATTGCGCTCCGCGGACTTGTCAGCCAAAAGTTTCGGCAGAACATCGCGCACAGGGTACGCTGTTAAGTTTATTAAATCAGCCGCAACGACTTCGCTCATCAAAAATCCCTTTCATTCACTCGTTTATTTCAGCCCATATTATACCCGTGTTTATCGCATTTTTCAAATTTTTCAAAAATATCCCCTGCACGGACAGACGTCTGTCCGCGCGGCGGGAGAAAATATGTTTCTTTGCGGCTTTGACAAAAAAAAACGGTTCATCACATTTTGTCGTGGGATTTTGAATTGAGTAAAGCAAAAACCTTGAAAGCCGTGCCTTAAAGGTAAAAGCATCCTGGGCGATTTTTGATAGACTGCACAATAAATCGTTAGATGCTCAATGCTGTTTGGACACTCAATATCAATTCTGTCCTGAAAAAACAATCCCACGTCAAAGTGTGAAGAGCCAAAAAAACACGGTACTTTTCGTTACCGTGTTTGTTAAAACTGCGTATTAACCGTTTACTTCTATTTTTTCGCTGATTTTTTCAGCTCTGCTTTGCCGAACTTGCACCACTGCGAAACGGCGCAGTCAGAGCATTTCGGCTTTCTTGCGCTGCAGATGTTGCGCCCGTGTTCAAGAAAATTCAGATGTCCGCCGCGAAAACGGCTGCTGTCAAGCGTTGCTTCAAGATATTCCTGTATTTTTGCCGGAGTCCGGTTTTCAGGCGCCCAGCCGAGTCTTTTGGCAATGCGCGTAATGTGTGTGTCAACCGGAAAAGCCTCCCGTCCAAGGTCAAAAACAAGAACTATCGCGGCTGTTTTTACTCCAACGCCCGGAAGCGACGTGAGAAATTCGCGTATGTCTTCCGTTTTCCAGCTTTCAAGCGCCTTGACGGAATATTCTCCGAATTTTTCTTTTACTGTTTCAAGCACAGCTTTTATATGTTTTGCTTTTGTTTCGCCGAGTCCCGCTATGCGTATGCAGTCAATAATTTTTTCAAGCGGCGCTTTCGCTGCCTGTTCCCACAGCGGATAGGCTTCTCGCAGCTTTGCGTATGCTTTGTCGCGGTTTCTGTCGTTTGTGTTCTGCGACAAAATTGTCAGAAGCAAATCGTCAAGCGGCTCGTCATAGCGAAAATCTGAGGCAGGTCGCGCTTCCATGCCCCACTGTTTTTCAAAAGCGTCAAAAATTTCTGCTGCGTGCGCCGGTTTTTTCATTATTTTTTATCTTTCTTGTCTTTCTTGTCTTGCTTGTCTTTTTTGTCTTTCGGCTCGTATTTCGCGGCAAGCGCTGCTTTGTTCTTATAACCGGTTTCTATATGGTCTGTTAGTTTCTGTTTGACTGTTCCGTGTACTGAATTTTTCGGATATTTGCCGTTTGCGCCGAGTTTTCCCGCCTTGATTCCGGTGAGTATTTCAATGCCTTCATCGATTGTTTTTATGCTCCAGATATGGAATTTTCCGGCTTTTACCGCCTCAACGACTTCATGGTCAAGCATAAGGTGCTGTTCGTTCTGATAAGGTATCATAACGCCCTGTGTGCCTGTAAGTCCGTTCAGCTTGCAGTAACTGTAAAAGCCTTCTATTTTTTCGTTCACGCCGCCGATGGGCTGAATATTGCCGAACTGGTCAACAGAGCCTGTAACTGCTATGTCCTGTCTGAGCGGAAGTCCCGAAATTGCTGAAAGGAGGCAGTAAAGTTCCGTTGACGACGCGCTGTCGCCTTCAACGCCTCCGTAGGTCTGTTCAAAGGTAATTCGCGCGGCTATTGAAAGCGGGAAATCCTGCGCGTACATTCTGCCGAGGTATGAGGAAAGTATCAGCAGTCCTTTGTTGTGAATGGGACCTGTCATGTTTACTTCTCTTTCAATGTTCACAATGCCTTCCTGTCCCATGAAAACATTTGCCGTGATACGAACGGGCGTGCCGAAACAGGAGTCTATAAGCGTAAGCACTGTAAGACCGTTTATCTGCCCCACTGCTTCGCCTTTCGTGTCAATTTTTATTACTCCGTGTTCATATTCCTCGCGGATTTTTTCTTCAATCATGCCGAGACGGTATTTCTTTTCGGCGATTGCCTTGCGTACATGCTCAACGCCTACGCGTTTTTTCTCTGCCTGACGCGCCCACGCTGTTGACTCGACAAGAAGCTCCGCTATTTTGTTCAGCTGCGTGCAGAGCTTGTTCTGGTCTTCCGCGGCGCGTGACGCCCATTCTATGACTTCCGCAACTGCCGCTGCCGAGAAATTCAATTTCCCCTCGCGTTCGACAAAGCCTGCGACAAATTCCGCAAGCTGACGCTCGCTTTTCTTCGTACGCGGCATATCGGTATCAAAGTCGGCGCGGATTTTGAACACTTTTTTGAATTCAGGGTCATAATAGTTGAGCAGTGAATAGAACCAGGGCGTACCGACGATTATGACTTTCATATCGATTGGAATTGCTTCCGGACGAAGCGATGAAACAGGAATATAACCAAGCTGTTCGGCAAGGTTTTCAATGGAAAGTTCTCTGCAGCGCAGCACACGTTTCAAAACGTCCCATGACATAAACTGGCGAAGCAGTTCGTCCGCGTCAAGCAGCAGATAACCGCCGTTGGCGCGGTGTATAGCGCCTGACGTTATGCGGCGGAAGTCTGTATTGAGATTGCCGAGTTTGCTTTCATATTCAACCTTGCCTACAAGATTGTAATAGTTCGGGTTGGCTTCGCGAATTACGGGCGCGCCTTTTTTCGGGTCGTTGCAGACAAACGGGTTGATTGAATAGCGGCTGAAATCCACATCCGCGTTTTCGTCGCGCACGGCGGCAAGGAACATGCTGAAATTAGCGACGATGTCCTCTGTGTAATCGTCAAACCAGCGTTCCAGTTTTTTGTTCGGCGTGTATTTCGCGCGAAAATCAGCCATAACAGGGTCAATCGCCGTTCGGCAGATTTCGCTTTCAAGCTCGTGGATTCTTTCCTTGAGCTGTTTTTCATATTCGCGGATAACGCGGAGCGTTTCAAGCGTTTTCTGTGAAATCGCTTCCGACGCTTTCTGAAGCTTTGCCTGCTGCTTTGCGGTAAGCCCCTCAAATTCGCTCTGCTGCATTTCGCGCATTACAGGCTCGGCATTTTCGTCAATCGTTCCGTCCTGTTTCAGCGGCTTCGCTTTGAACATCGGAAGGTTTATAAAACCCTGCGGCGTGCGTTTTACGGCAAACTTCTTTTTTTCCGCCCAAGCGCGAAGATCGTCCATAAGCACGTTGACTTCATCTTGAAACGCCTTGACCAGCACAGCCTTGTTGTCTTCAAATTCGCTGTTGTCAAACGCTTTTGACAGCGTGTGTTTGATCTCCTCAACCGCGGCTTCGGCTTCCTTTGCAAGTTTTTTGCCCATGCCTGCGGGAAGATTTATCGCAATGGGACAGTCAGGCTCGTCAAAATTGTTCACATACACCCAGTCATCAGGGGCAGGCATGGCTGCCGCGCGGCGTTTAAGCTCGCTCACGGCATACGAAGTGCGGCCGCTCCCTGTCTCGCCGACGATAAAAATATTGTAGCCCTTGGAATTGACATCCAGTCCGAACTTAACAGCGCTTGTCGCCCGCTCCTGACCTATAAGATCTCCGCCGAATCCTGCAAGGCTTTTTGTAGTTGTAAAACCGAGCGACGCAGGGTCGCAGCAGTTGCGAAGCTGCTCCGCTTTAAGCATTTTATTTTCAATGAGAGACATCAGACTACCTCCATGTAAGATTTCCCGTCGGTTATGATATATTAAAAAGCCTCCGTTGGCAAATTAAAACCGTAATTTCAGCCGTATTGTATTGCATTTTATCGGCATGTACTCTCGTTTATGCTCGATATGCGTGCCCCGTAGAGCTATTCTCCGCGGTCATCAGACAAGATATTTATTGACAAACGGTATTTTGCCCAACAAGTATGATACAAAAAACGACAGAACAGCCACAAAAAGCGCAAACAGCGGAATTGACCATGCGAGGTTAAACATCGCCGGGGTAATTCCTAAAATCTGCAGCTGTTCAAGTATCAGTACGTGTACCAAATATGCGCCAAAGCTGCATTTGGACAGCATGAGGATAACTTTCCGCGAAACGGGAGAGAACTCGCGGCTGGCGAACGCGTTTTTGAAAAGCAGAAATACCCCGATGCTTTCAAGCACTACGTTGACGGTGAAACTGCTGTAAAACACTTCCGTAGCTTTTCCGGTCATCAGCGACGCCGCAGATGACAAGAATACGGTGGCGGCAAATCCGAGCATGCTCAGCAGATATACAGTTCGTTTTGTACGCGGCGAAAATTCGGTTTTGTTCAAATAGTATCCGCATACGTAATAGCTTGAGAAGCCCAGCGTAAAATAAAATCTGAATCTTGGCAACAGTTCACGTACGCCGCCGGCAACCGGAGAGGCGCCCGCAAACATTGTCAGCAGGGAGTCTGTTTGAGGCAGAATTACCGTAAAAACAAGCGACAGGAACAGAAAATATTTCGTAAGCCTGTCATCAGAAACAATTTTTTTCAAAAACGGGATTATAAGATAAAGCGCCGCAATCATTGGCAGAAACCATAGATGATAGTATCCTATAATCAGATGCTCTGTAACAATATCCTGCTTCACGCCCCGCATAAAATCAACCGCCGCGTACAGCGAAGACCAGAACACAAAGGCTGTCACAATTCTCAAAACGTATTTCCCGTAAATTTCGGATAAGCTGATTTCCCGGGGCTTTGACAAAAACAGCGCGCCGCTCACCATGACAAAAATGCTGACACCCCATCTTACAACGCTGTCATAGAAATTGCAGACCTGCCATTCGTAAGCTGACGGGGCAAAATCATACCAGTGCACGGCTGAAACGTGCGTAGTTATAACTGCCAGTATCGCGGCTATTCTTAAAAGGTCCAAATACAGCACTCTGTTTTTCTGAGCAGTGGCCTGAAGCATGATTTATCCACCCTTCCACAATACGGCGGAATCTCCGCCGTATAAGTTTTCTGCAAAAGAGAAAGCAGCCTTAGCTGCTTTCTCCGTAGATTTCTTTTTTAATCGCTAAAAGAGAAATATACTAAAGTTTTTCGACGTTTGCTGCCTGCGGTCCTTTGCCGCCTTCAGTGATTTCGAAGGAAACTTTCTGACCTTCGTCAAGCGTTTTGAAGCCTTCGCCCTGAATTGCGCTGAAATGGACGAATACGTCGTTGCCTTCATCTGTTGTGATGAAGCCGTAGCCTTTTGTTGCGTTGAACCATTTTACTGTTCCGTTGCTTTTCACTGTGTTGCCTCCCAGCAGGGTCTTCCCTGTCATTATTTTCCGGCTCTGCTGCCGGTTATAAGAGACTTTACCCGATACGCTGTTAAATGTCAAGCGCTTTTTTGAATTTTTTTTGAAATTTTTGAAATATCTTGCAATATTTTTGCCATATTTTTTCTGCCGGCGTATAAAAACCTGCGCTTTCAGGTATCAGACAGTCAATCTCACAAAAAGGCAACCGTTCGTTTGTTCAGCGGCATTATTTCGGATTGTCAGATTTTCTCTTTTTTAGGCAGCTGACTACAAGTAAATACAGCCTTTTCCAAATAATTGCGGTCAGGACGCTGGCAATAAAATTCAAACACGCGATACCTGCGACAGCTTTCATTCCCAATTGTGTGTGTGCCATATATTTATAATATATGTATTTGGTATATACCGAATGAATAAGAAATATTTCAAAACTGATATCGCCTATTGCCCTGATGACGCGGTTAGAAAAAATAACTCGGCTTATACTCGTATTTGACGCGGCAAACGCTGTCATAAGCATTGACGGAACAAGCCATGCCGCAACAAAAAACCAATCTCCGGCAACATTGAATGACGATAAGAACATGAGAATGATACTGGTTGTTATGGCAAATATGCCTGTCGCGTCATAGGCTCTGTCATTCAGCTTCATGGATTTTACCAGCAGCCATACTCCGCCGCCCATTATATATTCCGCAACTCTTGCTATAGGAAGAATATAGATCAGCCAGCGTGAAAGACGATTATTTCGGAATAGCGCGCACCATATTATGTCAAAGATGATTAACCCGAGCAGTATCAGCGCAATACGGGCTTTTGATTCCCCATGGCGTTTCCAGAAATTCAAAACCAAAGGACTGATAACGATAAGAAATGCCAATACAGACAAATACCATGCAACGCTGTTATAGGAGAAAAACACGAAAGGATCCGGAACCCAAGCCTGCAGCAAAGTTATATTGCAGAACAATCCGAGCCACGCCTTAGGATCGCCGCTTGTCAGTTTGTCTAAGAGCAACGGCAGTGTCAGCGCCAGTGTTGCGATGTGCAGAGGATAAAATTTTACAAATTTTCTTTTGGCGTATGACCGCAAACAAAGCGGCTCTCCATAATGTCTTTCAAGCAGCAGATATCCCGAGAGCATGACAAATAAGGAAGCGCCCTGGCATACAAGCATTTTTAAGCCTGCGCCGTTGAACTCCAGTCTGCAGTGAGCGAGAAACACGAGTAAAATGGCATAGCCACGAATACCCTGAAGATTGCCGATGTTTTTTGAAATATTTTCAGAAGAATTCTGTTTTAGCAGTATCCGGTCAGTTTGCATTATGATTACCTCAGCTTCTGTAAAACACAAGGTTTCAATATTTTTTTGAGCAGAATTTCAAATATTGCCTTTGACAAAAACAGCGCACCGCTTACCATAACAAAAGCGCTGCCCGTCTTACAGCGCCGTCTCCCTGCAGGTCTTCCCTGTCATTATTTTCCGGCTCTGCTGCCGATTGCGACAAACTTTATCCGATACGTTGCCAAATGTCAACAGTTTTAATATATTGCAATATTTTTTCGTGTATGTTTACAATACATATGTTACAAAAAGAGGAAAAAGCATTGAAAAGACTAAAGGTATTATGAACGATAGGGGTTTTATAGCGTAAATAAGGGACTAAGGTATACGGAAATACCACCGGCTGTTATAGTATGTTC
>JAZRZG010000085.1:0-1877 GCA_045601305.1 Synergistaceae bacterium | reverse complement strand
GGGAATACTTCTTCTCCTTGTAATAGTTGTACTCGGTATAATCATCGCGCATTTTATTCCGTGGAAAGGACTTCCAACGGTTGCGTATATAGTTACGCTCGGCTGCATTATGACAATTCCGGGCTTCCCCGGCGCTGAATTTATCACCGCGGCAGTCAAAAAAGTGAACTTCATGGTTCTCTGCACGCCGATACTTGCGTACGCCGGACTTGCAATCGGCAAAGATACTGACCTGCTCAAAAAACAGGGCTGGAAAATTATCCTTGTCGGACTCTTTGTCTTCATAGGAACATTTATCGGCTCAGCAATTATCGCGGAACTTGTTCTCCGCGCAACAGGCAGAATTTAAGCCTTAAAGTGTCTGCAAAAATCCCTTCTTTCGGGAAGGGATTTTTTATTGGCTGTTGTATTATAATAAGCAGGGAGAAAAAACAGGGAGGTAACAGACGTGTGGTGCTATCTGCTTATTGAACTTGTGTTGTTAAGCTGCTACGGAATGCTTGGAATGGCGCTTATGCCTGACGCGGCGCGCTTTGACGGTGAAAACGGCGAAGATGACAAAATCGTACAGTTTCTGTTTGCGCCTATGCTCGGCGCAGCCGTGTGGCTTGCCGTAAGCGTATTCTTCGGTATGCTTTTGCCGTACAACGGCTATTTGTTTGCCGCAGCAGCGCTGTTTTCTGCCGGTGTTGTGTTTGTGCGCAGGCAGAGACTGTTCTTTGTCCGCGGCGCGGCTGTATGGCTGTTTGCAGCTGCCGCACTGCTCTTTTCACTGCTTGTTATGTACGGGGTTATACCACACGAAATAGGCAGCGGCGTTTATTTCACACGAGCAGCCTATGACCATGTGAAAACCGCGATAGTACATTCAATATCGGCAAACGGACTTCCTCCGCTTAACCCGTGGCTTGCGGAGGGAGGAAAACCGCTTGTCATAGCCTACTATTTCGGCTGGCACGCGTGGGCGGCGCAGCTTGCGGCGCTTCCATTTGTCAGCGCGCTTGACGCAGAGGCGGTTATGACAGGCTTTACCGCGCTGCTTTTGCTTCTTACTGTTGGCGCTTTCAGCATAAAACTGACGAAAAGGAAAATGTCGCTGCTGTTTATGTTCCTGCTGAGCTGTTCATCGTCAATAACCAACGCGCAGATACAAGCCATTCTGCCGAAAGCGCTGCACAAAATTTTTTCAGTCCCAAACGAAGTTTACTGGACATTTTTTAACAATTCATTGTGGAGTCCTCAGCACGAATTTTCTGCCGCAGCCGTGTTGATTGTCCTGTACCTTTACACGCTGCTGCTGAAAAACAGAGACAAAAGGCAGTCGCTTGAGCTTACGCTGCTTTTGGGACTGCTTGCCGCCGCGTCTTTCTTTACCTCCGTTTACGCCGGAATTTTTGCTCTGCTGTTGTTCGTGCTTATGCTGATACCGATATACCTCACAGACGGAAATTTCAGAAAAGATTTCAACGCTTTGTTCGTTTTTCAGCTTGCGGCTGCGCTGTTCGCCCTGCTGCTTTCCGCAATGTTTATCCGCTATATGCTGCAATACTATCCGGAGAGTTCACCGCTTGCGTTCGGCGTGAACCCTTACTATATGAATGTGTCAGGTTTTGCGCAAATTGTAAAGCACTGGTGTTGTTTTTATCTTTTCATTTTGCCGTGCAGACTTTCCCTACCATACGTTTTGGGCATAGCCGCGATTCTGCTTACTCACGTACTGCCGAAAGACCGCTTTACAAAACTCGGAAAATATTTTACGCTGCTACTTCTGGCGGTAATATTTGTTGTACACAGCACCTTTTACTCAAACGATTTCGGCTGGCGCACACCAACTGCGGCATTCAGACTCTGCACTATATTTGCCGCGGCGCTTTGCG
>JAZRZG010000084.1:0-3512 GCA_045601305.1 Synergistaceae bacterium | reverse complement strand
CTTCTCGAAGACGAAGATAAACTCAACGAAATTGTGCGCCTTGTCGGTATAGACGCTCTTTCAAAAGAAGAACGCATGGTGCTTGAAACATCAAAATCAATACGTGAAGACTTCCTGCATCAGAACTCTTTCCATGAAATTGATACCTACGCGTCAATGGACAAGCAGTTCAAGATGCTCAGAAACATCCTCACGTTCCATCATCTTGCAATGCAGGCGCTCAAACGCGGTGCACAGCTTACCGCGGTAACCGAACTTGACGTTCGCGACCAGATTGCCCGTATGCGCTACACGCTCGAAACAGAGCTTGAAAAACTCGATCAGCTTGAAGATGAAATCAAGCGTGCGATCGGCAAAGTAACGACCGGAGGTGATACAAATGTTGCCTAAGGAGTATAAAACCGTTTCCAACCTTTCCGGACCTCTTATGATGGTTGAACGCGTCGGAGACGTAAGCTACGATGAACTTGCTGAAATACGCCTTGCAAACGGTGAAAAACGCCGCGGCAAAGTTCTCGAACTTGACGGAGACAAAGCGCTTGTTCAGGTTTACGAAGGAAGCTCCGGAATTGACGTTGCGTCAACAAAAGTCCGATTCCTCGGAGACGTTCTCAAACTTCCTGTTTCAAAAGACATGCTCGGCCGCATATTCAACGGACGAGGCGCTCCAATTGACGGAGGCGCGCCGATACTTGCCGAAACAAGCCTTGACGTAAACGGAAACCCGATGAACCCGTTTTCACGCGACTACCCGTCAGAATTCATACAGACAGGCATCTCCACAATCGACGGCATGAACCCGCTTGTCCGCGGACAGAAACTCCCGATATTCTCAGGCTCAGGTATGCCTCACAACCGTATGGCGGCACAGATTGCGCGTCAGGCAACAGTTCTCGGCGGCAGCGCCGGCAACTTCGCCGTTGTGTTTGCAGCCATGGGTATCACGTATGAAGAAGCCAGCTTCTTCATGGAAGACTTCCGCAAAACAGGCGCGCTTGAACGCACCGTTATGTTCGTCAACCTTGCGGACGACCCTGCAATCGAACGTATAGCAACGCCGCGACTTGCCCTGACATGCGCGGAATACCTTGCATTCGAACACGGCATGCACGTACTTGTCATACTTACAGACCTTACAAACTACTGCGAAGCGCTTCGCGAAATCTCCGCAGCACGCAAAGAAGTTCCCGGACGCCGCGGATATCCCGGCTATCTCTACACCGACCTTGCCACAATGTACGAACGCGCGGGAAGACTCAGCGGCAGAGAAGGCTCAATCACGCAGCTTCCGATACTTACAATGCCTGAAGATGACAAAACACACCCGATTCCTGACCTTACAGGCTACATCACGGAAGGACAGATAATCCTCGCGCGCGCGCTGCACCTCAAAGGCATATATCCGCCGGTTGATGTTATGCCCTCACTTTCACGACTGAAAGACAAAGGCATAGGCAAAGGCAAAACACGCGAAGACCACGCAGACCTTATGAACCAGCTCTTTGCAGCCTATTCACGCGGAAAAGACGCGAAAGAACTTGCCGTTATCCTCGGTGAATCCGCGCTCAGCGAAGAAGACAAAGCATTTGCGAAATTCTCAGACCGCTTTGAAGACGAATACGTACGTCAGGGCGAATATGAGAACAGAACAATCGAACAGACGCTTGCACTCGGCTGGAAGCTTCTTACAATCGTACCGAAACGCGAACTCAAACGCGTAAGAGACGAATACATCGAAAAATATCTGCTTGGTGCAGTGCTCGACAAAGAAGCATAGGTGACCTTAAATGGCAAAGGCACTGAACGTTAACCCCAACCGCATGGAGCTTTCCCGCATCAAAAGAAAGCTCGTGGTTGCCAAACGCGGACACAAACTGCTCAAAGACAAACAGGACGCGCTCGTAAAAGAATTCCTTGAACGCGCGAAAGCAGTCTGGAAACTGCGCAAAGAAATAGAAAACGAGATAGGCAGCTGCTACAAAGGCTTCCTCCTCGCCAGCGCACAGACACTCCCTGAAATCCTTGACCAGACACTTATGAACTCCGGCGGCAACCTTCAGGTGAATGCGACCTACAAAAACATAATGAGTGTTAAAGTGCCTGTATTTGAAATTCCGCCGCAGTCAACAGAACTCAGCTACGGACTTGGAATATCCCCCGGCAGTTTCGACGTTGCGCTTGAACAGTTTATTACCCTCATGCCGCAGCTTGTCAGACTTGCCGCAGACGAAAAGGCACTGAAATCGATGTCACTTGAAATCGAACGCACAAGACGGCGCGTCAACGCGCTCGAACACGTCATGATACCACAGTTCACCGATGCGGTACATTCCATCTCGATGAAACTCGAAGAACAGGAACGTTCCACACTCAGCCGGCTGATGGTAATCAAAGACATCGTCAGAAACCACTAACAGATGACACAGCCTTCCGAAAGGAAGGCTGTGTTTTTTGCTGCCCGAGAACGATTTAGGGTACAGGGAGTATAAGACACGGGAGTATAAAAGACGGGAGTATAAAACACGGGAGTAAAAAAGGTTCTAAAACTAAGTGCTAAGTGCTAAGTGCTAAGTGCGCCCTTAGTCGCCGGTCGTCAGTCGTTAGTCGTTAGCTGCTTTTGCTTTTCCGAAGTGCGGAGTGCTAAGTGCGAGGTGCGTTCTTGTCGTCAGTCGTTGGTCGTCAGCAAAAAGACGTTAAACACTTAAAGATGTACCCCGTACCTTAGAAGAACAAAAATCACCGTCATATCGCAGTGCTTCTGTGCGGTAGCGGCTCTATATCAGTATTTATAACAAAAACGGCTTGGGAAAAATCCTAAGCCGTTTTTTTTTGTACCCTAAAAACAATTTTAGGTACAGTAAACACAGCCCCTTCGGGGCGTAAACAGAGGCGCGAAGCGCCAAGCCGTCAGCCAACAGCCGACAGCAGCGCATAGCGCCAATGCGGAATTTTGCAGCGGCAGAATTTCAAAGTTTCCTTGTGAAACAGCGTACGACAATTTTGCCGAAACTCTGAAACCCCCCGCTGCTGACTGCATTCCGATACAGTCTGTCTGCTTTGCCGCCCGAAGTGAGTTAAGTGCGAAGTCCGCAGCCCGCCGCTGCCACCGGCAGTCGTTTAAGCCCGAAGCTCTGCGAGAAGCGCGACCCGGAGGACCGTTAATCAATCGTATCCACTCCGAAAATAATCCCATTCGGCACAAACACGTAAGCGCAACCTACGATTTGTTTCGGGTAAGTCTTTCAATTCCGCCCCAGTGAAACGGAACACAACTTGGGGAAGCTCCGCTTCAGCCGGAAAAGAAAGCCCGTTAGAGAAAGATTGTTAACTCGCGTCAGACGCGAAATTAACATCCCCCTCTATTTAAATATCTTGCAAAAAGTCGGAAAAATGGAAACACTTGTCTTCGCGAAGCCTTGCGGTGACTGTCTTTGCGCCGCGGTTCAAAAAACGGCAGAAAACGCCGTTTTTAATATGTCCGTCCGTGCGTTGTAAAAATTGCCTTAAAACCG
>JAZRZG010000083.1:0-1017 GCA_045601305.1 Synergistaceae bacterium | reverse complement strand
AAACTGAACTGTATAGCACAAAATTTTCAAAAGATGTCATTTTCAAAATGACATTTTCAGGAAGATTTACTGTAAAATATATTGCAGAAAGTCAGGAACGAAAGACAAAGGCGGTGCGGACATGGCTGTTAAAAACGAAATTGCTTTGGTAACGCAGGAAAACATCAGAAACAAAATCTACACGATACGCGGACAGCGCGTAATGCTTGACAGCGATCTCGCGACGATTTACGGCTACACGACAAAAAATTTCAACCGTCAGATAAAAAACAATATTGAAAAATTTGAAGAAGACTTTATGTTCCAACTAAATCTTGAAGAAACTGAAAATCTATCGAGGTGCAATTTTTGCACCTCGATAATGCAGACCAAAGGCATGAAAGGCGGCAGAACATACTACCCCTACGCCTTCACAGAACAGGGCATATATATGCTTATGACGGTACTCAAAGGCGAATTGGCAGTACAGCAGAGCAAGGCGCTCATACGCCTTTTCAAAGGCATGAAAGACTATATCAGCGAAAACAGAAGTCTCATCGGAACAGACGCGCTTGCTAAACTGACGGTGCAGAATACGATTGACATAGCAGAAATCAAAAACACAATGGCGACAAAAGAGGATATTAAGGTTATTAAAAACGATTTGCAAAAAGTAATGGACAACTTCATAGACCCCGACAGCTGCAAACATTTCCTGATACTTGACGGACAGAAAATAGAAGCGGAAGAAGCCTACACGAAAATCTACAAATCGGCAAAGAAAAGCGTATGCGTTGTTGACAACTACATCGGGCTGAAAACGCTTGAACTGCTCCGTGCGGTCAAAAAAAGCGTTCAGGTAACCATATTCAGCGACAACCTCGGCAAAGACAAACTGACACAAAGCACCTTCAGCGCCTTCTGCAAGGAATACCCGAACGTAAAAATAGAACTCAAAACGACAAACGGCAAATACCACGACAGATACGCAATCATTGACAAAGGAACGGACAAAGAAAAAATCTACCACTGCGGAAC
>JAZRZG010000082.1:0-12363 GCA_045601305.1 Synergistaceae bacterium | reverse complement strand
TTCCGAGTACGCTTTGGTGCCATCAAGAGTTGCAGTTAAGTTTAGTTCTTTTTCAGCAAGGTATTTTTCTATATAATCGTCCTGTATGGGTGATATTTTATTGTTGATTTTTTCAACTTTTTCAGGGACTACGTCTACTGCGGTTACTTTGTTGTGCTGTGAAAGCAGCACTGCAAGCGAAAGTCCCACATACCCGGTTCCAGCAACAGCTATGCGCATTTTACATACCTCCGTAAAATGCTGAATGAAGAATTAAAAATGAAGAATTAAGAATGAAACAAAACTTCTTTATTGTACTCCAAACAGCATTTTTAATTTATTTTTCTTTTTTAAGTTTCTTTTCTGTTGTCTTGCATATTGCCGTCAGTATTCTGCAAAGTTCATCAATATTGTTTTTTAAATCCGCAATATCTTCTTCCGAAAGCAATTTAGTGTTGTGAAGCAACTTAAGCCAATAAGCTGTTTCTTTAGCTTCCTTGTCTGCAATTTTTATCTTTGCAAAAAAGTCTGCTTTTGATTGTGCCCCCTGTGCTTCAGCAACATTTGCACCTATACTTGTTGCGCTTTTATACAACTGCCGTAGAATCACAGCATCTTTTTGCCTCAGTTGTTGATATAACGCAGTTATTTTAACGGCAAATTTTTCACTTTTGTCAAGTATCGGATTATCTTTTTTCATTTTTTATTTGAACTTTTGTATTGTTGTGATTATTGTTTTGCGCTTTCGTTCTTCCATTCTTCATTGGTCATTGTTCATTCTACATTGCTCTAATAGCTTCTTATCATCGGTTCAAAGCGAGTGTATTCGCTGAAGAAGACAAAGTCAACCTTGCCTGTTGCTCCGTTTCTGTTTTTAGCAACGATAAGTTCAGCATTCTGGTCGGCGTTTTCCTGTTTGTAGTATGCTTCACGGTAGATGAACATTACTATGTCTGCGTCCTGTTCGATTGCGCCAGATTCTCGCAGATCGGAAAGCATGGGGCGTTTGTCCTGTCTGCTCTCAACAGCACGGGAAAGCTGTGAAAGGGCAAGTACAGGGACTTTGAATTCTCTTGCTATTGCTTTGAGCGCACGTGAAATTTCAGAAACGTCCTGCTGTCTGTTGTCAGTGCGTCTTGAGGCGTCCATAAGCTGCAGATAGTCAAGCACGATAAGCCCTTTTTCTATCTTCTGTTTCGCAAAGAATCTGCGGCATTTCGCGCGCAGCTCGATTGTTGACAGTCCTGGTGTTTCGTCTATGTACAACGGACATTTCTCAAGTCTTTCCTTTGCAGCTGTAAGCTGCTGCCATTCGGCTGAATTTATCGATATGTTGCCTTTTGCCGAATTAACGCTGAGCAGCTCTCGGAGATTCACGCGCGCCTCTGCCGATATCATTCTGTTTGCGACTTGTTCTGATGACATTTCGAGGCTGAATACAAGCACAGGAATATTTTCTTCGAGCGCAACATGTGACGCAATGTTAAGCGCAAGCGCTGTTTTACCCATTGACGGGCGTGCGGCAAGAATGTAAAGGGAACCCGGCTGAAGTCCTGCTGAAATTTTGTCAAAATCGCTGAATCCTGTGTTTATGCCTGTAGAGTATGTGCCGTTTGCCATACGGTTTTCAATATCGCTGAATGCGCTTGTAATAACCTCTTTTGCACCGCGAATTGTTGTCGTACGGCCTGTTCTCGCAAGCTCGTAAATACTTTGTTCTGCTTTTTCAAGAGCATCATCAGCCGCAACGTCTTCCATGTAACCAAGTTTCGTAATTTCCGTACCTACGCTTATAAGTCCGCGAAGCGTTGCTTTTTCAAGCACAATGTCCGCGTAATACTCTGTGTTGGCAGAGGTGGAAACGCTGTCCATAAGAGCTGCGACAAAGGGCTGACCGCCTATGTTTTGCTCGACACCTCTGCTTTTTATCTCGTTGACGAATGTGACAGTATCGACTGCCGTTCCTTTCTCAAAAAGCGTGACAAATATTTCGAATGCCTTTGCATGACGCGGGTCATAAAAATCATCCGCGTGCAGTTTTTCTACCGCAAGCGCAAGCGCCTCTTTATCAATCAGACACGCACCCAAAACAGCACGTTCTGCCTCAAGGTTAAATGGGGGTTGTCTGTCGATACTCTGTGCCAAGGCTATTCACCTTCTACTCTGAGTGTAAATTCTGCTTCAACTCCGTTGTAAAGTTTTGCCTTTACTTTGTAATCGCCAAGAACTTTGACTGCTTCTGTTTTGACGTCTTTTTTATCAACTGCAATATCATACTGTGCTTTGACTGCTTCGGCAATGTCCCCGCTTGTAATGCTGCCGAAAAGTTTGCCGCCTTCACCAGCTTTTGCTTTGAGCACCACTATTTTGCCGCCGAGTTTTTTCTTTGCTTCTTCGGCAGCCGCGCGCGCTCTGTCGTCTTTCACCTGCGCGGTTTTGTTTTTCTCTGCAAGCTCGCGAATTTTGCCGGCTGTAGCTTCCTCGGCAAGTCCCCTTGCGATAAGGAAATTTCTGCCGTAGCCGTCCGCTACTTCAAGCAGCTGACCCTTTTTGCCTATTTTTTTGACGTCTTCCTTAAGAATTACTTTCATCTTTCTTTCCTCCTAATTTGCGCAGATCATACCAGATGTCAATTATGCCGATAAAAGAATACGGGTACGTAAACAGCGCGATAAATAATATACTGAATATCAAAAGTGACAGTCTCAGTGCTTTTGTAATTCTGTTTCTGCCAGCCATATACCAGAAAACAGCCATTCCTTCAAGCGTAAAAACCGCACGTAATACCATAAACAGATTTTCTGAGACCATTGTAACCGTATATGATGAAACAAAGTTTCCTGCAACTTTTAAAAACAGTCCTGCAATAATTGCCGTAGAAAGCTCTTTCGGGAAATGCCACTCTCCGAAAGGTTTGAACACAGGCAGCGTAACTTCTTTGCGTTTCAGCAGCCTTGCTGCCGCTTTGTACGAGCAGAAACTGTCTGCAGCAGCGTAGAAAATCAGCATGGACGGAAGCAGCAGCTTCATCGTGTCACCCAGCTCATTAACGTAAGCCGCTACTGACTGCGCATTTCCGAAATTCGCATACTGAGAGAGCGACGTTACAAGTGAATTTACCATCGTTTTGTCCATCGCAAAGGGATTTATTCCGGTTGCGCTCACAAGAGCCGCCATAAGCAGAATTTTTGCCAGCACTGAGGCTGTAACAGCCTGAACAAGCCATCCTTCCGCGCTTTTCTGCAGCCTTGCAAGCGTTCCGAAAAGCATTCCGGTAAAGACAAAAAGTATCATAAACATCAGTACCGACACAAGATTTGCCAAAGACACGGCACCTGCAAATCCCTGAGCAAAAACATCAGGCAAATATATTGAGAGCAGCGCAATGAATGCCGCGTACATCGCAGACTTTGTGCCGAAGCGGTATTGCAGAAGCATAAACGGCAGCGGTGAAATTAAAAAGAGTACACTGAACAGAGGCGAGAAATAAAATTCCGCCATAAAAATCACAACACTCATCAGTACATATCCGAACCATTCACGATATTCTCTGTTCATGACCCCACCTGCCTCCGGCTGTAAAAAAGAGAGAGCCTCTTCGGTTCTCTCTTATTATACAATGTTTTTGTAAAAAAACTAATCTGCTGTGTAAGGAAGCAGTGCAATAATTCTTGCGCGTTTGATGGCTCTGGTGAGCTGGCGCTGATGTTTTGCACAGGTGCCTGTCACACGGCGCGGTACTATTTTGCCGCGTTCCGTGACATAACGTTTGAGTTTTTCAGCATCCTTGTAATCGATTGCTTCAACTTTATCTACACAGAAATGGCAGACTTTAGGTCTGCGTTTGCGATGTTTGCGGTTAAATCCGCCGTCTTTTACATCTTTATCCATTTGTTTCACCTCTTCCGGTTACTAGAACGGTATATTGACGTCTCCCGAATCTTCTCCGCCGTCTTTGACCGCGGAGAAATCAAGCGGGAATTCGTCGTTATAACCTGTCTCTTCTCTCAAGCTGCCCATGTCAGAACTGTCAAAACCGTCGGATGCAGGGGCGGAATACTGCTGTGTTTGACCGTAGCCGGCATTCGCAGGAGCATCCGTTCTGTTTCCTGAGCTAAGCAGAATGACATTGTCCACGTTAACTTCTGTTACCCAGCGATGCTGTCCTGTTTTGGGATCATCAAAATCACGGCTTGTAATGCGGCCTTCTACAAAAACAGGGCGGCCTTTGCGGAGAAAACGCTCAACGATATCCGCAGTATTGCCCCAGACTACACAGCTGATAAAATCTGTGTGTTCCTGAAGCTCTCCGGTTGTGCGGTTTTTCCACTGTCTGCCGGTTGCTATCGTAAAACGGGCAACTTTCTGTTTGTTGGGTGTGTAACGCACGTCGGGATCTCTTGCGAGATTGCCCATAAGCATTACCTTGTTAAATCCGCGAGCCATAATTATTTTTCCTCCAGGTTAACAACCATGTGGCGTATGACTTGATCTTTCAGGCTAAGGAGACGTTCCATTTCCTTAATCTGAGCAGGATCGAGCTTAAACGTGAACAGGACATAGTAACCCTCAAGTTCTTTTTCAATCGGGTAGGCAAATTTCTTTTTGCCCCAGGAATCTGCTTTGAGATCCTCTGCACCTAATCCGCGCACGACCTCTGCAAGGCTTTCAGTTGCTGCTGCTGTATCTTCTACGTTAGCCTTGAGAATAACTACCATTTCATATGATCGCACGTCTTTCACCTCCTCCCTTCGGACTTTGGTTTCCCACTCGGGGAAACAGGGAACTGCAGTTGGGTAATATAACACTAAAAGCCTTTTTTGGCAAGTTTTTTCTCTGCTTTATCCGATTTTCTGTGTACTTTTCTGTGCACAGAACACACAGAAGTACAGAATTACAAATTGCTCAAACGCTCCGAATTTCTTCGGAGCTTTCATACCGCTTACTTCTTGTCGTTTTTCATCTCTATTTTGTACATTTTTTCGCCCGGTTTGAGCAGGTTATATTTTTCCCGCGCTTCGCGTTCTATGCCTTCGTTCGTTTTTGCTGTTTCAAGGCGGCGTTTGAGCTCTTGATTTTTTCTCTCGATTTTTTCAAGTTCTGTCATTCTTCTGTCAAGCGTATCACCAAGCACATGAATTTTTTCAACCTCTGTAAAGAAAGTAACGGCAATTACCGCAACTATAAAACTGCTGACGGCAAAAAGCAGAAGATAGCGAAGGCGCGGCGCTCTCATTACCGGTTACATTTTCTCCGGCGCAGAAATGCCAAGTATTTCAAGGACGTTTCTTATTGTAATCCGTGCCGCTTCAAGCAGCAGCAGTCTTGTTTTCATAATGTCTTCTTCTGCTCCGAGTATTCTTGAGCTGTTGTAGAAGGCATGGAAGCTCTCCGCGATTTCCTCGGCATAGTAGGCTATGCGATGCGGGGCGAGCTCAGCGGCTGCCTTGCTGACTTCTTCCGGCAGGCGCGAAATAACTTTTGCAAGCTTTGCTTCGTTCGGTGACGAAAGCTTGTCCGCGTCAAGTTCGGCGATGTCCGGCAGTTTTATGCCGCGTTCTTCAAGTTCACGGTAAATGCTGCATATTCTGGCATGGGCGTACTGCACGTAGAACACAGGATTTTCGCTTGTTGCTTTTTTTGCAAGCTCAAGGTCAAAATCAAGCGTACTGTCACTTTTGCGCATAACAAAGAAGAAACGTGTCGCGTCACGACCGACTTCGTCCATAATTTCGCGAAGCGTGATGATTGTGCCGGCTCGTTTTGACATTTGAACGGGCGTGCCGTCTCTGAGCAGATTGACCATCTGTATAAGAAGCACTTCAAGCTGATTGTCATTGTGTCCGAGAGCAGTGTTGACGGAACGTATGCGCGGAATGTAGCCGTGGTGGTCTGCTCCCCAGACATAAATAATCTTTTCAAAACCTCTGTCATATTTGTTTTTGAGGTACGCAACGTCTGACATGAAATAGGTCGGTACGCCGTTGGTACGAATGAGAACTCTGTCTTTGTCGTCGTCAAATGCCGTTGACTTAAACCATACCGCCTTATCCTGCTCGTAAGCGTAACCTGCGGCTTTTAGTGAGTCAAGCGCCTGCGGCACCGCGTTTGTTTCGTAAAGTGATTTTTCCGAAAACCACACGTCAAATTCAACGCCGAAGTCCGCAAGGTCTCTGCGGATTGACGCTATTACCATTCTGCTTGTTTCCGCTTCAAAGAACGTCTGTTGGTCTTCCTCCGATTTTGCGGCAAGGCTGTCACCGTATTTTTCAACGTATATCTTTGCTATGTCAACAAGATATTCGCCCTGATATCCGTCTTCCGGCATTGGGGCTTCTTCTGCGCGGCCAAGAGCTTCAAAATAGCGCGCTCTTGCGGATTTTCCAAGCAGTTCCATTTGAAGTCCGGCATCGTTAACGTAATATTCGCGCGATACGTCATATCCTGCCGCACACAGAAGTCTTGCCGTTATGTCACCCACGGCAGCACCTCTGCCGTGTCCCATGTGCAGGGGACCTGTCGGGTTTGCGCTGACAAATTCAAGCTGAACCTTTACACCTTTTCCGTCATTGACTCTGCCGTAATTTTTGTCCTGCGCAATTATTGTCTTAATTGCGTCTGAAATCCATCCGGCAGAGAGCCTGAGGTTTATAAAGCCCGGACCTGCGACTTCTGCAGACGCTATAAGTTCACTTTTTTCAAGTGCCGCTACTATTTGCTGCGCAAGTTCGCGCGGATTTTTGCCAAGCGGTTTTGCAAGCTGCATAGCTGCATTTGTTGCCCAGTCTCCATGTCCTTCCTGACGCGGACGTTCAAGTTTGACGGCAAATCTTTCCGGCAAATCTGCCCCGTTTTCTGCCGCAATTTTTGCAACGGCATTTTCAAGCAAAACTTTAAGCTCGGTTGTAATATCCAAAATAAAACCTCTCCTGTTTCTGATTAACTTTAATTGTTACTTTCTGAACGGCAGATTAAGACTGGGCCATGCAAGGAAAGCTCCTATCTGCTGTTTGAGAACCTGTGCATCGTCCATTTCCTGTTTCAGCTTCTTGACTATCCACTTACAGTCGGCTTCAAGAACTGTTCTTGCCGGATTGTATGTAATTTTTTCAACAAGCTGAGAACTCTTTTTTGTTCCAATTACGTTGTTGATGTCTTTTGTGAAACTCTTATAGCCTTTCGGCATATCTATGCGCACGTGCTGGTCTATCATAAACGGGAAACGGAAGGTGACGCTGTCGTTGTCGTAAAGCAGCTGCCCAAGAATTTCAGGAATGCCTCCGGGAAGCCTGAGAAGCATATTTCTGTTCTGGACTATGCCAAGAGCACAGTGTACTTTGAAATCAAGCTTGTAGCCTGAGGGACGCATTTTGACATCTGTCGGTGTCAAAATCATTCCGGGAATTGCGAGATTTATTCTTCTTGTAAGCAACTGTACCGCGACATCCTTTGTCGGCAGGCTGCCTCCAGAGAAAAGACCAGCCCACGCGCCGTCGATTATCGCGGAAAGACTGCCGTCCGCAGCTCCGTCAGGCGTAATCCGCAATGACCAGGAAAGTGAAAGTCTGTGGTCGGCAGGGCTGCCTGCTTTGACCTCTCTGGTTTCATAACCGTAATCCGATATTTTCTTTTTCTTCTTGGCTTTGCCGCTGTCATCCGCAGCTGCTTCGGACTTTTTGTCCGCAAACCGGTATATATCCGTTCCTGCAAGCAGCGGCGAAACGTCTCCGTATTCAACGCCTTGTCCTGCCTGGTAATAGGTGGATTTTTTGCCTGCTGCATTTACGATAACAGGAGAACTCCAAAAATCTTCGGCAACAGAGCTGTCCGCCATAACGGTTGTCGGCGCCTGCCACCAGATTTTTGTTCCTCTGCCCTGTCTGTTAAAACAGGCGTTAAGCAAAAGTGTTCGTTCCGCAGGTGTCCATGGACCTTCCTTGGGCAGCATGTTCAGCGGACGTATTGCGTTTTTCGGCAATTGTGTCTCATTTCTTTCCGGAGCTTCAAGCCAGTTTATCAGCCGGTCGGCAGACATCGGCGCAGAAGACGGCAACTCAACTTTTCTGTAAAGCTCTGCTTTTTCCTGCATTTTGGCAAGCACAGTTGAAAGTTTCGGCGATGCGCTGAAAGAGATAAACGGGCGCTGGAAAATGCGTATTCCATCTCCATGCCATGCAGGCTGATTTGTAACAGACCAGAAATATATTCTACCGTTTTCGGATTTAAGAATATCAGGCTCTCTCATTTTATTGGCAAACCAGTACAGAGGCTTGTCCTGTGTCATCTGCACAGCTATTTTCTGTTCCCACACAGGGTAAGGTTCTGCCATAGATACTGTAACGTCAACATTTTCCTGACCTATCCGTCTTTCAGCTTCCACAAGCACAATAACCTTTTTGCGGGCGGTATCAGGTACGTGTACTGTATAAACCTTGCAGCCTCCCGGCAGCGTTGCGAATTCTGTTTTCAATGTGCTTTCCTGCACACCTGTCACCGGGTTGAAAATTGCGGCAAGTAAAATGCGCGTGTCTCCGTCTACAGGCGCAACAACCTTGTGTTCCCGCCAGTCTGCGGGAATTCTGTCACCGAAATAGACTACTGTATATTTGAAATTGTCCACCGAGTTATCCTGATTTAATCTCATTTCCTGATTTTTGAGCCAGATAACTGCCTGCGGGTTGCCAAAGGTGTCCATAGACGGTATATCTTTGCCAAGGCGCTGTACTTCTTCTTTCGGATTCCAAGCAAAGCCCGCTCCCGCAGTAATCGAAATTAAAAATATTGCAACTGTAAGGCTTTTCAGAATTTTCTTCACTTTCTGCACCTCCCATTATTTTCCGCAGCAATTCTTGTATTTCTTCCCGCTGCCGCATGGACACGGGTCATTTCTGCCAACTTTGTTCGCGTTTATAACAGTTCCTGACTTTCCATCCGCTGCATAGGCTTCTTGATTACTGCCGCCTGCATTTTTCATGTTGAACTCGTCATGCGTTTCAATCCATTTTCTCTGTCTGTTCTGTTTCTCTTCGTTGACAATCGAAACTCTGAGCGCAAATTCCGTAACACTTTCGCGCACCCGGGCAAGCATCTGCTGGAACAAGTTATACGCCTCAAACTGATATTCCATGAGAGGATCCTTCTGACCAAGCGCACGAAGTCCTATGCCGCGGCGAAGTTCATCCATTTCAAGCAGATGTTCTTTCCAGTTCGCGTCAAGTGTGGTGAGCAGAACATAGCGGAATATGGCTGCTGCCTGTTCTTCGCCTAACTCTGCTCTCTTTTCCTCAAAACGGCTGCGGACTTTTTCTGTTATCCCGTCTGCCGCTTCTTTGAGTCCTGCATAGTTGCCGTCAAGTTCTTCAAGACCGTCTGCAATTCCAGGCCAGAAAAGTCTGCTGAGCTCTATTGAAACCGCCTTAACGTCCATACGGTCGGCTTCCTCTTCGGCAAAAAGCCTGTCGAGAATTGATTTTGCCGTATCCTCGAGAATGACCTGCACTTTTTCCGTAACGTTTTCACTCTCAAGAATTTCGTTGCGTTCCTGATAGACTGCTTCACGCTGCTGATTCATGACATTGTCATACACAAGCAGCTGTTTGCGTATTTCAAAGTGCAGCTGTTCTACCTTTTTCTGTGCGTTTTCGATCGCCTTGGAAAGCAGCGGGTGTTCTATTCTTTCACCCTCCTGAAGTCCGAGCGTCTGCATTATGCCGTCGATTCTGTCGCCGCCGAACAATCTGATAAGTTCGTCCTGCAATGAAACGTAGAAACGGCTTTCACCGGGGTCTCCCTGACGTCCCGAACGCCCGCGAAGCTGATTGTCTATGCGGCGCGACTCGTGACGTTCTGTGCCGATTATGTAAAGTCCGCCGGCTGCAAGCACCTTTTCATGTTCGTCCGCGCAGATTTTTTTGAATTCAGTCAAGATTTCGCTGTATTCCGTTTCGTTTTCCGGCAGCTTCAGACCGCGTTTCGCAAATTCTTCTTTTGCAAGATATTCGGCATTACCGCCAAGCACAATATCAGTACCTCGTCCTGCCATGTTTGTCGCAACAGTAACAGCTCCGAATCTGCCTGCCTGCGCTACTATAAGTGCTTCCTGAGCGTGCATTTTCGCGTTCAACACATTGTGCGGTATTTTTCTTGCCTTGAGAAGCCGGCTTACAAGCTCTGAATGGTCGATTGACGTTGTACCTATAAGCACCGGCTGCCCTTTTGCGTGAGCTTCTGCCGCGTCATCGATTGCCGCATTGTATTTTTCAAGCTCCGTGCGGTAAATTGCGTCGTCATGATCAGCACGAATCATCGGCTTGTGTGTCGGAACAACAGCGACAGGAAGGTTGTAAATCTCTTCAAATTCGTCTTTTTCCGTAAGCGCGGTACCGGTCATACCCGAAAGTTTGCGATACATACGGAAATAGTTCTGCAGCGTAATTGAAGCAAGCGTCTGACTTTCACGTCCGACACGCACATGTTCTTTTGCCTCTATTGCCTGATGAAGACCGTCCGAATAGCGGCGCCCCTCCATAAGACGTCCGGTAAATTCGTCAACGATAATGATTTCTCCGTCTTTGACAACGTACTGGATATCCCGTTTGAAAAGATGGTGGGCTTTGAGCGCCTGTGTAATTTTGTGCGCCATTGCGGAATTGGTGTAATCCGTAAAAAGCTGTGGCATATTGAGCAGTTTTTCTGCCTTTGCAATACCCGCTTCAGTCAGAGCAAGATTTCTTTCTTTTTCGTCGATTTCAAAATCGGCGCCTGCCGACATCTGCTTTGCGACAGCGTCAGCCGTACGGTAAGCCTCCGTATCGTCCTCCGAAGGGCCTGAAATGATAAGCGGCGTACGGGCTTCGTCTATGAGAATTGAGTCAACCTCGTCAACTATGCAGAATTCATGTCCACGCTGCACCTGCTGTTCTTTTGAAACAGCCATGTTGTCACGCAGATAGTCAAAACCGAATTCGCTGTTTGTACCGTAGGTTATGTCGCAGCGATATGCGGCATAACGCTCTTCGTCATTCATCTGAGGAGATATAACTCCGACAGTAAGCCCCATTCCTTTGTAAATCGGTTTCATCCATGCAGCGTCACGCGTTGCAAGATAATCATTGACCGTAACAACGTGAACACCCTTGCCTGTCATTGCGTTAAGCACAACGGCAAGAGTTGCCACAAGCGTTTTTCCTTCACCTGTTTTCATTTCGGCAATACGCCCGTCATTGAGAGCCATAGCTCCCATCATCTGCTCGTCAAAGTGGCGGAGCCCAAGCGTACGGACAGATACCTCACGAACTCGCGCGAACACCTCCGGCAGAATATCGTCAAGCGTTTCGCCGTTTGCCAGTCTTTCGCGGAAACACACAGCAGACTGCGCAAGCTCTTCGTCTGACATTTTGCCAATTTCTTCTTCGTAAGAATTGATAACGTTTGCCAGCTCCTCGTATTTTGCAATCAGAAATTCGTTCGGACGCAAACCGAGTTTTTGCATTATTGAACTGAAAAATCCCATATCTATTCTCCTTAACGTAAATTAACAGAATTGAGAACGCATATTTGCTACACCAAAACCCTCCGCTGCTTCTCACCACCGGACTGCACTATTATATATGTTCTTTGCGAATAGGTCAAAGAGATATGAGTATCCGATGTCTCAGGTTTTTTAACTCTACCTCTCTATTCCCGAATTGCGGGTTCATCGCCTTTCACTCCCGAATTGCGCTTTTTCCCGACCTCCCGACTCTCGCTTAGTCATTGGTACTTGGTAATTCGGTTTTCCGCTTTTCCAGCCAACAACCAATGACCAACTACAAGAACGCATTTCGCACTTTGGCGCTTCGCGCCGCTGTTGGCTGACGGCTGACAGCTTAATGCTTAATGCCTACCGCTTCCGGTTCATTCTTCATTCTTCATTGCTTCTTTACTCCCGTTTTTCATACTCATTTCTCTCTCACCCCCCATATATACAAGACGGATTTTTGGCACTTTTTGGAAACCGGTTTCGTACAAAGCCTGTCAGGGACTGTGTTTGGGTGGTCGTTTGTCGTTTGTAATCTCGCTAAACGCTCAGTATTTCCTACGGTCATCAAAACCTTAACGCTCGTTTCACTCGCGTAACGTCACTGGACACTGCGCTGACGCTTCGCGTCCCGCAGTGAGACGGAGTTTTTTTGTTTTCGAGCCAACGACCAACGACTAACGACTGACGACTTTCATATCCCCCGCAAACCCTGATAAACACTGTGCTTATAAAAAACCGGTTTCCAAAAAGTGCCAAAAATCCGTCTTGGTATAGTGAAGGGCAAGGAAGATTAGTGCGCAGAAGTATAGGCGCGTAGGCGAATAGTACGTGGTGTCGGAGTAATCTCCGACGCTGGAAGTAAT
>JAZRZG010000081.1:0-1534 GCA_045601305.1 Synergistaceae bacterium | reverse complement strand
CTGCGGGACACAAAGCGTCAGCGCGGTAACAGCTGCGGTCTCTCCCCGTCTTCCTGCGAAGCCTGTTGGGTTTTAGAAGAAAAAGACACTGGATACTGCGCTGCGGCTGCGCCGTCCGCAGAATGACAGATAAAAAAGATTCGTCTCCCTGCGAAGCCCGAAGGGCTTGCGCAGGGTCTAGCGGCGTTAAGCGAGCAATGCGAGCATTAAGGTTTTAGAGTAATTGGTACTTACAGTCATTGTTTTTTATTGTAATTGTTTCTTATAGTAATTGTTTTTTTGGTAATTGGTTTTCCCCCCTGTGGGGCAAAGACACTGGATTCTGCGCTAAGCCATTGGCTTCCGCAGAATGACGGATAAAAATAATCGTCTCCCTGCGAAGCCCGAAGGGCTTGCGCAGGGTCCAGCGGCGTTACGCGAGCAATACGAGCGTTAAGGTTGTTTATTCAAAATTCAAAAATTCAAGATTCACAAATCAAACAAGAGGTGGTCTGCATGGCAGAAGCAAAATTCAGAAGTTTCCGAAAAACAGCGGCAATTCTAATGCTTGTATCATTCATATTCGGTGTCGCATCGCCTGCGATGGCAGCCACCAGCGGACTGAAGAAAATTACCGAAATACAAGGTGCCGGCGGAGCTTCTGTTGTTGTTGACAATGTTAAGGGTACAATATCAGCGGCAGACAATGCTAAAACCATTTACTTTGGCAACTACTGGCAAAGCGAAACGGCAGGGTATACGCATACCGCAACAACTTATTATGCCCCTGAAGAATTTAATGCAAACCACTACAACAAAGAAAGCATAAAATGGCGTGTGCTTAATAATAATTCAAGCGCAACAACTGTTTTCCTTATGGCTGATAAAGTGCTGTACGCAGATCAGTTTAACACTGATGGTACAGCAGCAAATGCTAATGTATGGAAAGATTGCGAAATGCGCGCAAGGCTGAACGATGAAACCCCCACCACATTTAATGAAGACGGAAGCGTAGATACATGGGGCGGCTTTGCCGGAGACGCATTCAGCGCGAAAGAACTTGATGCTATACCGGAGACTATGCATAATTCGGGAGGTTCTGGTAGCAATAAAAACAAAACGTCTATGGAAAAAATATACATTTTGAGCAAAACCGAAGCAATGCAAAACGCTTACGGTTTTACCAAAAATGATAACCCAACAGACACAAGAATAGCACACGCGACAACACTGGCACAATACGTGTCGATGTACGATAATACCTCCGGAGTCCAAATTCTACCTGCTGATGGCTATACACATGGGCGGAATATGGCTCTTTATGTAACGCGGTCACCACATGACGATCATTATTTGACTGACGTCATCGGTAGCGGTGAGGTATTGGATTGTGTTGCAAGCGTTAGTAATGCAGCATGGGGGGTTCGTCCTGTTTTAAATTTAAATAAGGATTCTGTTTTGTTCTTATCTGCCTCTACAGGCGGTAAGGGAGTTGTTGCCTGCAACGGTGCGTTTGGCATAGATAACACATATACAGGTTCAGATGGCTGGAAAG
>JAZRZG010000080.1:0-10160 GCA_045601305.1 Synergistaceae bacterium | reverse complement strand
CATTAAAATGGATTTTAAGCTTTCCAAAGAGCACGAAATGGCAAGAACTCTGTTCCGCGATTTCGCGCAGAACGAGGTTAAGCCTTTCGCGCAGGAGGTTGACGAAACTGAAATCTTCCCGCGCGAAACCGTAACAATAATGCAGAAATACGGGTTTCTCGGCATTGTCGTTCCCAAACAGTACGGCGGTCAGGGCTGCGATTCTCTCGCATATGTTATGGCAATCGAAGAAATTTCAAAGCTCTGCGCCACAACAGGCGTTAACCTTTCAGCCCACACCTCTCTCTGCTGCGGCCCTATTCTCAAATTCGGCACAGAGGAACAGAAGCAGAAATATCTCGTTCCGCTTGCAAGCGGCAAAAAACTCGGCGCTTTCGCTCTCACGGAGCCGAACGCAGGCACAGATGCCGCAGGTCAGCAGACAAAAGCAGCTCTCGACGGTGACGAATGGGTGCTTAACGGCAGCAAAATCTTTATTACAAACGGTAAGGAAGCCGATGTTTACATTGTTTTTGCCATGACGGACAAGTCTCTCGGCACCAAGGGCATTTCAGCGTTTATCGTCGAAAAGGGCACACCCGGCTTCACCTTCGGCACAAAGGAAAAGAAAATGGGCATTCGCGGCTCGTCAACCTACGAGCTTGTTTTCACAGACTGCCGCATTCCGAAGGACAATCTTCTCGGCGCGCAGGGCAAGGGCTTTTCAATCGCCATGCAGACGCTTGACGGCGGCCGCATAGGCATAGCCGCGCAGGCTCTCGGCATAGCAGCCGGCGCGCTTGACGCGGCAACAGCGTATGTTAAGGAACGCAAGCAGTTCGGAAAAGCTCTGGCAAAATTCCAGAATACGCAGTTCAAACTCGCGGACATGGCGACACGCATTGAGGCCGCGCGTCTTATCGTTTACAAGGCGGCAATGGCAAAGGATACACAGAAACGATTCTCCGTAGAAGCGGCAATGGCAAAACTTTTCGCAGCCGAAACGGCAACGGCTGTCACAACCGAGGCAGTGCAGCTGCTCGGCGGCTACGGCTACATCCGCGAATATGACGTCGAAAGAATGATGCGCGACGCAAAAATCACGGAAATTTACGAAGGCACAAGCGAAGTGCAGCGCATGGTCATCTCCGGCGCTCTGCTGCATTAGGTTAAGGGGTGAACAGAATGAAAATCGTTGTTTGTATCAAACAGGTACCGAACACAAACGAAGTTAAACTTGACCCCGTAACCGGAACGCTTATCCGCGACGGAGTCCCCAGCATTCTCAATCCGGACGACAAAGCAGGGCTTGAAGCGGCGCTTCAGCTCAAGGACAAATACGGCGCGGAAGTCACGGTACTTTCCATGGGACCGATGCAGGCAGACGCGGTGCTTCGCGAAGCGCTTGCAATGGGCGCAGACAATGCTTATCTCGTCTCCGGCCGCGAATTTGGCGGAGCCGACACGCTTGCGACCTCAACCACAATAGCGGCGGCAGTCAAAAAACTTGACTTTGACCTCGTCATCACAGGCCGTCAGGCAATCGACGGCGACACCGCTCAGGTCGGTCCGCAGATTTCGGAACATCTCGGCATTCCCAACGTTTCCTACGCCGAAGACATTCAGATTGAAGACGGTTACGTCATTGTCAAACGCCAGTATGAAGACAGACACCACATAGTTAAGGCAAAAATGCCATGCCTCGTCACCGCGCTCGGCGAAATGAATACGCCGCGCTACATGACGCCGGGCGGAATCTTTGACGCGTACCGCGAAAAAGAGGTCACAGTCTGGGGCAGAGCCGACCTTGCAGAGCTTCCCGAAGACGTTCTCGGTCTCAAAGGCTCACCGACGCGCGTTGCAAAATCTTTCCCGAAGAGTCTCAAACCGGCAGGCGTAAAAGAGCAGTTTGGCGATGCCGGCGAAGCCGCAGACTACATCGTCGGAAAACTCAAAGAGAAATTCGTACTGTAACGGGGTGAGACAGATGAGCACACAGGATTACAAAGGTATTTTCGTATTTGCACAGCAGGTTGACGGTAAACTCAACGGCGTCTCCTTCGAACTTATCGGCAAAGCAAAAGAACTTGCCGCAGACCTCGGCACAACGGTAACGGCTCTTCTTCTCGGCAGCGGCGTTGAAGGACTCTGCGACGAGCTTGCGGCATACGGCGCGGACAAAGTCATACTCATCGATGACCCGGCGCTCAAAGATTACACGACAGAACCGTACACACAGGCAGTTACGGCGGCAATAAACGAATTCAAGCCGGAGATTGTCATGTACGGTGCAACCGCAATCGGCCGCGACCTTGCGCCGCGCATTTCAGCGCGTGTCAAAACAGGACTCACTGCAGACTGCACAAAACTTGAAACAGACCCCGAAACAAAACAGTTCCTTATGACGCGTCCCGCCTTCGGCGGCAACATCATGGCTACAATCATCTGTCCCGAACACAGACCGGCAATGTCAACGGTACGCCCGGGAGTTATGCAGAAAAGAGAGCCTGTCACCGGCGCAAAGGCTGTTGTTGAAAAATTTGATCCAAAACTTGAGAAAAACGACAAATTCGTGGAAATTCTTGAGATAATCAAAAACGTCACAGCAGCGAAAGACATTATGGACGCAAAAATACTTGTCTCAGGCGGACGCGGAGTCGGCAGCAGAGAGAATTTCAAACTTCTTGAAGACCTTGCGGAAGCAATCGGCGGCACAGTCGCCTGTTCGCGCGCCGCGGTTGACTCCGGATGGACCGAAAAAGACATACAGGTCGGACAGACAGGAAAAACAGTCCGCCCGCACGTTTACTTCGCAATCGGCATTTCAGGCGCTATCCAGCACCTTGCCGGTATGGAAGAGTCTGACATTATTATCGCAATCAACAAGGACGAAACAGCGCCGATTTTCGACATTGCCGATTACGGAATAGTCGGGGACCTCAACAAAATCGTACCGGCGCTCACCGAAAAAATCAAAGCTCTCAAAGCGTAATACAGACAAACAACAGCCCCGCGAAAGCGGGGCTGTTGTTTTTGTTATCTACTTACATTGCTCAGGATCTTCAAACGTTCCGAATTTAACTACTTTCCCTGCTTTCATAAGCGGTTTGCCCTTTGCAATGACATATTGCAGCGAGTAATCGTCCTGTGAAAGCACAAGCATATCGGCATCGAAGTCTTTTTTGATATTGCCCTTGCGCGCGAATTTTAGCCGTTTGGCAGGGTTTGCCGTTGCCAGTGAAAGCGCCTGAGTAATATCTGCTTTAGTCTGTGTGATGACGTTGCGAAGCTCTGCTATGAGCAGTGAGGGATCGCCCACTCCCATTCTCACAAAGTCTCCTGCTTCGTTAAACACAGGCATACTGCCGTTTCCGTCAGTGCTGAGCGAATACTGTTCAAGCAGTTTGTCTCCGCCGGCAGCAAGTATTCTGTCAACCGCTTCCGTGACGGGAACTGCTTCCGCACCCATTCCGGTCGTCATATCAGCGATACCGCCCTCTTCGCAGTATTTGAGGGAGGAGGCAAAAAGCTGCTCGCAACGGTTAATGTGTGTCGGAATAACCTGTGTTCTCGGTATATCCGTACCTTCAACCGCGTCACAGATGAATTTCAGACCGTCTTTTTCAGAACCCATGTGGATTTCAACAACTCCGGCTTTGCCTGCGATAATGCCCGCTACGCGCGTGTTGGAGATAATTCTCCTGAGTTCCTCAACGGAAGGATGTGACGAACGGTGGTCTGCAAGCGCAATTTTAGTACCGATAATTTTGTCAATCAGAACTATGTCTGTCTGAAGATTATCGGTAAGCGTGACACTCGGCAGTGAATACGCGCCGGTAAATATAAAGGTGGTAATGCCCTCTCCGTCAAGCGAACGGCTTTTTGCGAGCAGTTCTCGCAGAGAGCGGCTTATGCCGTCTGTACCGAGCGGCGCAACCGCCGTTGTGATACCCGCCTTTACAAAGCTGCTGAACTGCACCGGCGGCGTGCGGTACATGGGACCGTTTTCTCCGCCTGCGCCGTTAAAATGGATATGACCGTCAACAAGGCCAGGAACTACAAAGCACGATGACGCGTCAATAATTTCAGCCTCAGGGTCAAGAGCGCGGACGTAAGCTTCGGAAATAGTGTCTTCAATCGCAATAATATTGTTTTCGGCAGCAAGAATATCCTTTTTGCCGAGAAGCTGCGGAGCGGCAACCGTTCCGTTTTTTATTAAGAGAAGACCCATGACACTGCCTTAAAACTATTTCTTGTCAGACGGCCAGATTGCTATGCCGGTGAAACCGTAAATCCAGGCCGTGATGAAGCCGATGTAGCAGAGGAATGCCCACGGAACGTATTCAAATACCGATACGCCGAGCACCGTTGACATGTAAATACCGGCAGCTGACCAAGGTATAAGAGGAACGATAACCGTACCGGAATCTTCAAGCGTTCTGGAAAGAACTCTTCTTGAAACGTTCATGTCATCACAGAGATCTTTGTACATTGTACCCGGAACGATTTCTGAAAGGTAGGAGTTGCCCGTACCAAGTCCCGTGAAAATACCGGTAAGCGACATTGAAAGAACGAGCTTGCCAACGCTTCCCTTGATGAATTTTTCTTTAAGCGCGTCGCTGATGCAGCGGAACGTACCTGTGTATTCAAGCTGTCCCGCAAAGAGGTACGCGAAGAAGACAACTGCAACCGAGCCTGACATAAACGCAAGACCGCCGCGGCAGAGAAGCTTGTCGATACCTTCGACACCGGTCGTGATTGAGGGACCTTTTGCCATGAGCTTCATAACGGCTTCAAGGCTGTTGCCCTGCCACATTGCAAACGGAACAGCGGCAAGAAGCGCAACCCAGAGCGTCGGAAGCGTCGGTTTGCCTTTGTATGCAAGAACAAGAAGAATCGCAGGCGGGAGCAGAACGAGCGGCGAAAATTTGAACGTCGCCTGAAGCGCGTTGATAATTGCGTCAACCTGACCCATTTCGATTGTTCCGCTGATACGTGAGCCGATGATACCGTAAAGAACGATACTGATGACAAATGCCGGCGTTGTTGTCCAAAGCATTGAACGGACATGGTCGATAACGTCAACTTCCGCAGTTGCGGCTGCCAGAACCGTGGTATCTGAAATCGGGCTGAGCTTGTCGCCGAAATATGAACCGGCGATAACCGCACCGGCAGTAACGGCAGGTGAAACGCCGAGTCCGACCGCTATTCCCATGAACGCTACGCCGAACGTTGCCGCAGAACCCCAAGACGTTCCTGTGAGCGTTGAGGATATGCAGGTGACGATAAACGTTGCAATAAGGAACATTTTCGGTGAAAGAAGTTTAAGACCGATGTAGATGATATACGGTATTGTGCCGGATGCCATCCATACTGCAATCATAGGTCCGACTGTGAGAAGGATCATAATTGCGCCTGACGCGCGGGCAACCATAGGAACAATACCGCCGTCAAACATTTCACCCCATGAGTAGCCGTAACCGAAGCAGTAAACTGCCGTCGTGAAAATACCGACTATCATAAGGAGAAGCGCCGTGTCAAAATTCATTACGAGCTTGCCGAGAATGATAATGGCAAGAATCGCGAGGAATATGGCAACGGCAGAACCGAGTGTAACCTGTTTCTTAGCCATAATGTTTCCCCCTTTGAAATAAGTAACTGCTGGAATATTATAATTGCGAACGGCTCAAAAGAAAAGATATAATTTTATATTTTTTTGTAACTTTCGGACCGCTTTCGGACCGCTTTCCGGAATATTCTGCGATTCATCCGCATAAAAAACACTCCGAAATTCCGGAGTGTTTTGTCAGATTGAAACTAAGTAACGAATTATTCTTTATTTTCGCTGTTTTCGCAGGCACATTCCGCTTCTGCTTTCGCAGCTTCAGCGTCTGCTTCTTTAACAAGTTCGTCAAGCTCTTCCTGTGAAACAAATTCTTCGCTCTCACAGCCGCAGCCGCAGCCGCATTCGTCTTCAAGACCGTTGATAAGTCTGTAAAGAACTGCGGCGATTACCGCTCCGCAAAGCGGCGCGGCGATGAACAGCCACACCTGTTTCAGCGCGTCTCCTCCAAGGATAAGGGCGGGACCGAAGCTGCGCGCGGGGTTGACTGATGTGCCGGTGAAAGGAATTCCAACGATGTGCACAAAAGCAAGCGTAAGACCGATTACAATTCCGGCAACCGTGTCATATTCTGTGTAGTCGGTGACACCGAGAATTGTGTAAACAAAAACTGCCGTAAGCAGCGCTTCGATTACAAATGCGCCGAGCGGCGTAATCTGCGTTGCTGAAAGTATGCCGTAGCCGTTCGCGCCAAGTCCGATGCGATGGAAATCAGCGCCCTGCATCTGAAGGATTCCGAGGTTTGACATAATAAATGCGAGAAGTCCTGCCGCGAGAATACCTCCGATAAACTGCGCAATCCAGTAACCTATAAGCTGTTTGAGGTCAATTCTCTTTGTGAGAAAACAACCAAGCGTCACTGCGGGGTTGATGTGGCAGCCTGAAACGTCGCCGATTACGTATGCCATGGCTACAATCGAAAGTCCGAATGCCATGGCAACGCCGAGCATGCCGAGCCCAAGACCGTTGCTGATGACTGCTGCCGAGCAGCCGAAGAAGGTCAGTACAAATGTTCCGAAAAGTTCTGCCGCAAATTTTCTTGCGCACGTTTTGCAAAATTTCATGTTGCAAGTCTCCTTTGTAATATAGTGGTTTCAACGGTGAATATAATAGCGCATTTTCAGAATTTTGCAATCACTCAAATTACTTATTCGCGCTTACTGCTATATCAGAAACAAAAAAGAGACCCTGATTTCTCAGGGTCTCTTTAACAGAATCTTGATCAGTCAACTACTTTGTCGCTGTTTATTGCCTGCATTCCTTCTTTAACGAGGAAGAACGCGAGAACAATCAGAACGCCGGAAAGAACAACAAGGACATAGTTTGCCGCCGGTTTGACGAAGCATTCTTCGTAAATGTTAATAACAAGCGCGAAGACTGACGTTGCAAGCATGAACCAGAACGGTATCGTGAGGAAACGTCCGCGTTTCTTGAGTCCGCGGATAACCCATGCGGCGATTGAAAGAAGCGCGATAGCCGCGACGAGCTGGTTGGAGGCGCCGAAGACCGGCCAAATAACCTGCCATACCGCAACTTCCATACCGGCTGCATTCGTTGCTTTCATAAAGACGAGAACGAGTGCAAATACGATAGGAATAAACGTTGCGAACCATTTGTTCATCTTACCGTCGCTGAGTTCCTGAATCTGGTAGCGGCAAAGTCTTGTCGCTGTGTCAAGCGACGTAAGAAGGAAGGTGTTGATGGCGATGTAGCCGAGGCGTGTACCCTTTGCAGGGTCAATTCCGACTATTCCGCAGAATTTGCCGAAGCCTGTCGCAAACGCAGCCATACCTTTGAATTCTGAGCCTGCAGCCATAAGGCAGCCGGCAGCGATAACCGCAACCATACCTTCAAGAAGCATTGCGCCGTAACCGATAGGAACAGCGTCTTTTTCATGTGCGATCTGTTTGCCTGTCGTGCCTGAGGAAACAAGTGAGTGGAAGCCTGAAATTGCGCCGCAGGCAACCATTGTGAAGAGGCACGGCCAAAGAGCCTTGCTGGAGAAGCCGAGATATTTGACTTCTGACGCAAACGCAGGGATTGTACCTGTGTTGAGGCTTGAGCCGAAAATCATTCCTATTGCGCCGATGATAACTGCGAAATAGAGGAAGAAACTTGACAGGTAGTCGCGCGGCTGGAGAAGAATCCAGACGGGAAGCGTTGAGGCAAAGAGGATATAAACTGCAAGCGCCCAGTTCCAGAATTTAATGTCTTTCGCGAAAATTGTGTTGACAAATGCCCAGTCTCCGCAGTTCCATGCACAGTACGCGACGATTGCAAGGGCGACGAGCGTAATTGCCTTGAAGTTGAGCTTGAACTGATAAATGCAGAGTCCTGAAATAATCGCAAGTACAATGTAAAGAATACTTACAAACGCAACACCCGGGTCAGCAACAAACGTACCGGCTGTCATTGCCTGGAAAACCGCGACAACCAGGATAAGCGTAAGTATTGTGAACCAAAGGAAGAGGGTTTTACCCGTTCTGCCGATCCATTTTTCAACGACTGTTCCGACAGAGTTACCGTCGTGGCGGATTGAAGCCACGAGCGCGCCCATGTCATGCGGACCGCCGAAGAAAACGGAACCGACCATGCACCAGACAAGCGTCGGGAACCAGCCGAAAACGCTTGAGGCAAGAATCGGACCTGTGATCGGGCCGGCGCCTGCGATTGACGAGAAATGGTGTCCCATAAGGACAGCCGGATGCGTCGGAACATAGTCTATATCGTCTTCGAGACGAACTGCCGGCGTGTCTTTGCTGTTGTCCAGTTCATAGACTCCAGCCATAAATGCACCGTAGAACTTGTATCCGACGAGGAGTACTGCTGCGCAAATAATAAATATTGCTGCAAACATGCGTGATACACCTCCAAAAGGATTTTGTATGTATGACCGAGTCCATTATGAACTCAGGATCATCCTGTAAATTACTGCTCGGCTTTTTCGCTTTTTTCAGCAGCGCCGCTCAGAATGTAGCTGACAATGTACACAAGGTCTTTAAATTCTTTGACGGCGGCAGTACCGGGCGTGTAGTTGTAAAACTCAGCACCGCCCTTAAACCCAAACCAAAAGCTGCGTCTGGAAAAAACGTTGCTGCCTTCATCCTGAACAAACAGCCAGCGCTGTGTCATAAGCTCAGGCTCAGGCTTTGCCGCGTTTTTAAGGCGTTCAACATCCTCCTGCTCATATTTCAGGACAATGTAGTCATCTGCCAGATAGCGTGCAACTTCCCCGAGAAGACCGTCTTTGACAACAGTTTCCCTGTGATAGAAACCGCTTGCAGAGCCGCTTTCCCACGGCGTGAAATCCAAATCAGACCATACATTTTCCGCTTTGGCAAACCGTGAAAAATCCACCTCAGCAACGCCCTCCCGCAGCATCTCCCGATACTTTGTGACAAAAATCACAATAATAATGGTAGATATTTTATATCAGAAAACCGGAATTTTACAATATATTTTTGTAAAAAAACACATTTTTTTATTAAAATTGTGTTTATTTTGAAACTCGCACTTATTATGTCAGAAAACTATCTGCTCTCCAAAAACAGTTTCTTCGCCTCTTCGTTCGTTTTCGTGTTGCCCAGCGACCACATAAGTTTCGTGACAACGGCTTCAAGCGTCATATCCTCTGCCGAAATCGCTCCAAGCCTCTGCGCGAGAATGCCTATATCGTAAATGCCAAGGTTCGTTCCGTCATATACGCACTGTGTAATGCACACAACGATAACACCGGCGCTGAGCGCTCTTTCAAGCGCGGGAAGCAGACTGTTTTCTTTGTTCGGCACTCCGCCTGCGCCGAAGCCCTCTATTACGATTGCCCTGTAACCTGCCTGAACGGCAAAATCAAGCACATTTTCCTTTGCGCCGGGAATCAAGCTTATAAACAAAAACTTTGTCGTCAACGGCCGTTCTGGGTGTAAATACGGGCATATTTTTCTCCGGGGCTGTCCACCGGAAACCGTCGCGCGTTATAAATGCCGCACGAGGCATATTAACACTGGCAAATGCCTCAAATTTCTGCGTGTAAAGTTTTTTTGCGCGGCTTCCGTCTATGACGCTGTCACCGAAAACAAGATACACACCGGCATGACTGTCCGAGGCGAGTCTGAACGCGTTCAGCAGATTGCGTTTCCCGTCGGTCATCGGGTCTTCTATCGGAAGCTGAGCGCCGGTAATTGCAATCGGTTTGCGTATTCCTTCAAGCATCCGGCTGAGCGCTGAGGCAGTGTATGCCATTGTGTCCGTACCGTGGGAAATAACGAAACCGTCATATTTTTCATACGCTTCAACTATCGTATCAGCCATTTCAGTCCAGTGGTGCGGCTGTATATTGCTGCTGTCGAGACCCAGCAGTTCGCGGCATTCAATTTCGCACATTCCTTCAAGCTCAGGAATGAGCCGTATCATTGCAGCGCCGTCAACCGCAGGGACAAGTCCGTTTTCGCCCGCCTCCGAAGCTATTGTTCCTCCTGTCGAAATCAGCAGTATCTTTTTCATTCTCAACCTCTCCGATTTTCGGCAATTTTATCTTTCAAAAACACCTTTTTTCAGAAGT
>JAZRZG010000079.1:0-5479 GCA_045601305.1 Synergistaceae bacterium | reverse complement strand
GGCAGAAACTGTTACGGCAGGAGACCCGACATTCGCAGGTCCATTGGCAGGAGTCTCGTTGGGACTCGCAGTGTACCACGTTTGTGAACCGGTAGTAAAAGAAGAGTTTGACCCTGCAGTGTATGACGAACAAGTTAGCATGATGGAAATGGTGCTTGACGTTGACGATATCTGCAAAGAAATGAACTCAATCAGAGAACAGTATTGCAAATATTGCTAAACCGGACAAAAGGGGCAAGTTCGACCTTGCCCCTTTTACACCACTGAAAGGATGTTGATTGTGAGATGAGTAACAGCGTAATCAAAGGAGCAGGCTATATACTTGTTCACGTTCCTGGTATGGTTATGTATCACGGAGCGACCCAGACAACCGAAAGAGTTGTTAACCCGGATTCTGAATATCTTAAAGAACTGCCGAAACACATGAGATCCTATGATCAGTGTGTGGCATATCCGCCAAACCAAACATATATAGGGAACTTTCCTATTGAAGACCTTGCCGCGCTCCCAGAGCCGTGGGTAGACAAAACTGTTGAGGGTGCGACAAGATACGGAAAATTCGGTGAAATTATGCCAGAAGCGGAATTTATCATTCTTCTTCAGGTTTGTGACGCGTTTGATCTCGTGCATCTCGACAAAGAATTTGTCAATGCGCACAGAGCGGAATTTGAAGCCCACCCGCTTATGACAGATGCGATAAAAGCACTTGTTAAAGAAGGTGTAGATGCAGACGATGTTCTGCATTTTACAAAAGAAGAAGCTGCGGAAGAAATTGTTTACGAAGACAAAATTGTCGGCTATGTAAAACGTGCGCACGATGTTGACGTCAACCTTTCAGCGCATGTAATGTTTGAAAATATCGTTGCCAAGGCATCAGGTGTTCTTTCTATACTCCATATGCTCAAAAACACCGGAATCAGCCCTGCCGACGTTGAATATGTAATTGACTGCTGCGAAGAAGCGTGCGGCGACATGAACCAGAGAGGCGGCGGCAACTTCGCAAAAGCAGAAGCTGAAACAGCGGGACTTATAAACGCCACAGGCTCTGATGCCCGCGGTTTCTGCGCAGGACCTGCTCACGCTATGGTTGAAGCTGCCTCGCTTGTCAAAGCGGGAACCTATAAAAACGTTGTCGTAGTCGGCGGAGGCTGCACAGCAAAACTCGGAATGAACGGTAAAGACCATGTCAAAAAAGATCTTCCGATACTTGAAGACTGCCTTGGCGGTTTTGCAATTCTTGTTTCGGAAAATGACGGAAAATCACCTGAAATTAACCTTGACGTTCTCGGCCGCCACACCGTAGGCACAGGCTCAGCGCCTCAGAATGTTATACAGGCGCTTGTAACGGAGCCTCTTGCGGCAAACGGAATGACAATTCTTGACGTTGACAAGTTCTCGCCTGAAATGCAGAACCCTGACATTACAAAACCTGCAGGCGCCGGCGACGTACCTGAAGCCAACTACAAAATGATTGCCGCGCTCGGCGTTAAACTCGGACAGCTTGAAAAGACGCAGCTTGCGTCATTTGTCAAAGAACACGGACTTAAAGGATATGCTCCGACACAGGGACACATTCCTTCAGGCGTTCCTTACATAGGCTACGCAAGAGAAAGCATAATGGCAGGCAAAACAAAGAATGCCATGATTATAGGCAAAGGCTCGCTCTTCCTCGGCAGAATGACCAACCTCTTTGACGGTGTTTCTTTCCTTATTCAGGCGAACACCAAAACAGACAGCCCTGCCGCGGTTGTTTCAACAGGCAAACAGCCTGTAATCGGTATCGCGGCGGCAGGAACGGAACTTGGCAGAGAAAATCTTGAAAACGCAGTCGCGCTCGCAGCCAAAAAAGGTGTCAAAGCCGTAATCATCGAAGGCGAAGACTGCCATGCGAAAATGGAAGAAATGCTTGCAAGCGGTGAAATTGACGCCGCGGTAGCGTCGCACTATCCGTTCCCGATAGGCGTATCAACAGTCGGACGCCTTGTTACACCGGCTCTCGGCAAAGAAATGTTCCTTGCAAACACGACTGGCACGTCGCATACAGACAGAGTCGCGTGCATGGTGCTGAATACCGTGGCAGGCATAATCGCGGCAAAAGCCTGCGGCATTGAAAATCCGACAGTCGGAATCGCAAACGTAGAAGGCGCGCGTCAGGCAGAAAAAGCGCTCAACGAACTCAAGGCAGGCGGTTACTCAGTCAACTTTGCAGAAAGCTCAAGAGCGGACGGCGGCGCGGTAATGCGCGGCAACGACCTGCTTAAGGCAACCTCTGACATTATGGTTATGGATCCGCTTACCGGCAACCTTATGATGAAACTTTTCTCGGCGTTTACAACGGGCGGAAGTTTCGAATCAACCGGTTACGGCTACGGCCCCGGCATCGGCGCGGGATACGGCAAACTGATACTCATTATCTCAAGAGCCTCAGGCGCTCCCGTTATCGCCAATGCCTGCGAATACGCGGCACAGCTTGTCAATGCCGGCTGGACAAAAATTGCGAAAGACGAATACGCGAAAGCAAAACGCGCCGGACTTGACAAAATTATTGACGATATCAAGGCCTCACACCAGACGGCGGCAGCACCCGCAAAAAAAGCTGAAGCGCCTGCAAAAGAGACATGCACCTACGATATACACGGTATCGAAGTAACTGACATCGAAGATGCGGTCGCGTCACTTTGGGAAGCGGGGATTTACGCTGAAAGCGGAATGGGCTGCACTGGACCTGTCGTAATGGTCAACGATGCCAAAAAAGAAGCGGCGGAAAAGATTCTCAGAGAAAAGAAATACATTATGTAAGGATTGCCGTTAAACGATTTCTTACAACGAAAGGAGCAGGGTTCGTGTTTAAAATACTCAGCAAAGAAAAACTCGCGCCGAAAGAATTCAGTTTCTGGATTGACGCTCCGCGCATTGCGTCACACGCAAAGCCCGGACAGTTTGTTTCGGTGCGCATTGCCGAAACAGGCGAACGCATTCCGCTTACCATCGCTGATTTTGACGCAGAAGCAGGCAACATCAGGCTGATATTTCAGGTTGTAGGCAAAACAACGGCTGCAATGGCACAGCTTGAAGCCGGAGACGAAATCAAAGATATTGCAGGTCCTCTCGGCAAAGCAAGCGAAGTTGAAAAATTCGGCACAGTGCTTTTGATAGGCGGCGGTATAGGAATAGCCGCTATTTTCCCGATACTTCGCAAACTGAAGCAGCTCGGCAACCGCGTAATCGCGATTCTCGGCGGCAGAAGCGCGGATCTTGTAATTCTCAAAGAAGAGTGCGGGGAATTCTGCGATGAACTGATCATCACAACAGACGACGGCTCTCTCGGACAGAAGGGGCTTGTAACGGACGCGATGAAACAGCTTTCAGCCCGCGGAGAAAAGCCTGAGCAGGTATGGTGCGTAGGACCTTCCATTATGATGAAATTCTGCCAGCTTACGGCGAAAGATCTCGGCTGGCCGATATGGGTGTCGCTCAACCCGCTTATGCTTGACGGTACCGGAATGTGCGGCTGCTGCCGTGTAACAATAGACGGCGAAATCAAATTTGCCTGTGTTGACGGTCCAGAATTTGACGGACACAAGGTTGACTGGGCAGAATTTATGAACCGTCTTGCGCAGTACAGAGACGAAGAGAAAATATCGATGGAAAAATATGTTGCAGAGGTCGGTGAAGAGTCATGGCAGTAGAGCAGAAGACAAAAACTCCCATAACGGAACAAGATCCCGCCGTACGTGTCACCAATTTCAAAGAGGTCTGTCTCGGTTACACTGCCGATGAAGCAAAACAGGAAGCCGCGCGCTGCCTGCAGTGCAAAACAAAGCCGTGCATGAACGGCTGCCCCGTCGGCATAGACATACCGGAATTTATTCGTGCGCTGCGTGAAGGCAACACGGACGAAGCAGCAGAAATTATTGCAAAATACAGCTGTTTCCCTGCGGTCTGCGGACGTGTCTGCCCTCAGGAAAAACAGTGCGAAGGCGTTTGCACCGTCGGCAGAATAAAAGACTGCGAGCCTGTGGCAATAGGCAAACTGGAACGCTTTATCGCGGACAGCGCGCTTGAAAAAGGCATAAAAGTCACGCCGCCGGCAGAGCATAACGGCAAAAAGATAGCAGTAATAGGCGCAGGACCTTCTGCGCTGGCGCTTGCGGGCGACCTTGCCAAAAAAGGCTTCAGCGTGAAAATCTTTGAAGCGCTTCACGAAGCCGGCGGAGTGCTTATCTACGGCATACCTGAGTTCCGTCTGCCGAAATCGATAGTTGCCGCGGAAGTTGAAAAGCTGCGTCAGCTTGGTGTTGAAATAGAGTGCAACGTTGTTGTCGGAAAAACGATAACGATGGAAGAACTGCGCGCGGAATATGACGCAATCTACATCGCGGTAGGCGCAGGCACCCCCAATATGCAGGGAATCCCCGGAAGTTCGCTCAACGGCGTATATGCCGCCAACGAATACCTTACGAGAATAAACCTTATGAAAGGTTACAAATTCCCTGAATGCGACACGCCTGCAAAACGCGCGAAAAACGTTGTCGTTGTCGGCGCGGGAAACGTTGCTATGGACTCTGCCCGCAGTGCAAAACGACTGGGCGCGGAGCATGTAACGCTTGTTTACCGCCGTTCCGTTGAAGAAATGCCTGCCCGTGTTGAAGAATATCACCATGCAGTTCAGGAAGGCATAGAATTTGCATGGCTCACAAACCCTGTAGAGTATCTCGGCGACGAAAAAGGCAAACTTACAGGCGTGCGCTGCATAAAAATGCAGCTCGGAGAGCCTGATGACAACGGACGCAGACGTCCTTCACCCATCGAAGGCAGCGAATTTGAAATTCCGTGCGATCTTGTCGTTGAAGCCATCGGACAGGGCCCGAACAGAGTGCTTCTTGACGAAGCGCCTGACCTTGCGCTCAACAAACGCGGCTACATAGACGCAGACCCCGAAACAGGCAGAACCTCAATACCGGGCGTTTACGCCGGAGGCGACATAGTTACAGGCGCAGCGACAGTCATCGGCGCGATGGGCGCTGCCAAAAAAGCCGCAAAGGCTATTGAGGAGTATCTTACAAAATAAACTAACCGCTGCTGCAAAGGTTCTTCACGGTATTCCGCGAAGAACCTTTGACCGGCAACAAGGAGTAAAATGGTTAGATTATTTGATTAACTTATTGTCCAAAATATTGCGGTATGTTATTATTTTCTCATATACCGCAAGTGTCTCCGCTGCAGTACATAAGCAGGAGACTAAGGAACTCTGGAGAATCCCGCGTCAGAGCGGGTGCCGAAGGTGCAAGGCGCAAGCCGAGTCTCTCAGGCAAAAGGACAGAGCAACCATAAGTACGGTTGACAGTTGCCTTGTTTTTCAGAACTTCCGCATAAAACGGAAGTTAGTTTTTTATTAAAGGGGGAGTGTGGAGAACAGTCAACTGGTCACAGACATTCAATGTCGCTGTATAACTCAAAAGGAGGAAGATGTATATGG
>JAZRZG010000078.1:0-2960 GCA_045601305.1 Synergistaceae bacterium | reverse complement strand
GCGCTGACAAAAGCAGACGAAAAATACGCGCAGAAAATCAACCTGTTTCTGTCAAAAGTGGAAACAGAAGCGCAGATGAACGATATTCTTTGCAGCCTCGGCGACGCCGGCGGAATGGCTTTTATGTTTTAGAGATTGAATAAAAACTTCAAACAGCCGGAGGATTTTGCCTCCGGCTGTTGTTTTGCAGACAGTTGCGCAAAACGCAAATCTTGAGTAAAATAAAATCACATTTTAGATTTCTCGGGGTGATATGAAATGTACATAGAGCGGCATATCGAACAACAGCTGCTTGAAGCGGCAAAAAACAATCCTGTGCTTATTGTCTGCGGACAACGCCAAGTTGGAAAATCAACCATGCTCTGCCATATCAAAGAAGAAAAACGCCGTTATGTAACGCTTGACGATGTTAAGGCGCTTAACCTTGCGGTCAGAGATTCTGCCTTGTTTTTTGAAACCTACGGCAACTGCCTGCTGATTGATGAAATTCAGCGCGCTCCTCAGCTTCTGCTTGAAATAAAACGGATAGTTGACGAGGATAAACTGCGCGGGAGAAAAGAAAGAGCAAGTTTCTGGCTGACAGGGTCACAGAAATTTGAACTTATGCAGGGGGTTTCAGAATCACTGGCAGGCCGCGCGGCAGTTTTTGAACTTTCCTCCCTGACGACTGCCGAACTTGAAAACAGAACGGCGGAACTCTTTTCCGCTGATTTGGAAATTCTGAAAAAAAGAACGGTCGCAATGAAAAAGAAAACCGCGAAAGAAATATATGACAGAATATTTCAGGGCGGAATGCCTGTACTGTGTGCGGAAAACGCTGACAGAGAACGTTACTATGCAGACTACGTAAACACCTATCTTGAACGCGATGTTAAAGAACTGGCGCAGGTTGGCAGTCTTACTGCGTTTTATGATTTTCTTGTCTATATGGCGGCGAGAACGGGGCAGGAACTGAAATATGAAGACATTGCGCGAAGCATAGGCATATCGTCGCCCACTGCAAAAAATTGGGTGTCAATTCTCGAACGCTCAGGCGTAATACTGCTTCTTCGCCCGTATTTTTCCAATCTGACCAACCGGCTTGTCAAAACGCCGAAAATTTATTTCACCGACACAGGGCTTGCCGCTTGGCTTTGCCGCTGGGAGACGGCGGACGTGCTCAAAAACGGGGCAATGGACGGGGCATTTCTTGAAACCTACGTTGTCACGGAAATTTGGAAAAACTGCCTGAACAACGGCAAACGCCCGAATTTGTACTATTACAGGGACATAGACAAGCATGAAACAGATCTTCTGCTTGCCGGTGCAGACAGAATATATCCGATTGAGATTAAGAAAAACAAACTTCCGACGGTGTCTGAAAAGAATCTGCATGCGCTGGACAAACTTAAAATGAAAATTGAGCCTGAAATAATAATCTGTCTCTGCGATGAACTTATGCCGCTCAGCAGAGAAGCGTGGATGTGCCCCGTATCGGTGATATAGCGCAAACATTTTTTGATAACACAGTTTGCAATGGCGCACCTTATGAAAAAAATGAGTTCATTGCTTCTGTCAGATTATCATGCATGCTGTTTATTTCAGCCGTTTAGTGATAGTTGCCATCCATTTGCCAAGCAGTATAATAACAACACTATAGGGAGGCGGTACAAATGAAAAGGTTCATTACGGCGGCATTTCTGATTTTTGCTTTTGCTTCGGCTGCGTTTGCGGCTTCAATATCACCGGCAAGCGTGGAATGGGACCCGTCAAAAAGCGATTTGACTTTCACAGTGACAGGCGCAGCAGACATTATCAGTTACGAAGATGCAGTGAAGGTCGGAACAAAGCCGCTTTATTTCACATTCAGCGGCGGCAAAGGCGATTTTGGCAAAGAAGATTATAAATATACAAGTCCGACACTTACCATTTACGCTGACGCTTTGAAAAAAATGGGCAACGCTGCATACAGCCTTACCGTTACGACAACAAACGTGGCGGTGAAAGACGTCACAGTTGCGGACACAGACATTGCTGTTGATCTCACGGCAGAAGATTTTGCAGGTGTTGGCGCGGTTATATTTGAAAAAGAGGGCGCAAAGATAACATTTAACCCGTCCGAATTCAGTTTCGCCGATGGCGTGCTTACAATCGCAAAAGGCAAGGTTGCAGGCGGTGACTACAAAGCAACAGTTTATGAAGGCTTGCCTGTGACACTTACCGTGTCGGGCAACCCTGAAAAACAGCCGGAGGAAGAACAGAAAGAAAAGCAAGAAGAACAGAAACAGGGAGAAAAGAAAAGCAACGGCAGCGGAAGCGGCGGCGGTGGCTGCAACGCGGGATTTGGCATACTTGCCCTGCTTTGCGCGGCGCCGGTGATATTCAAAAAGAAGCAGTAACGACACTTATTTCTGCGCTAAATCCTTCGGATTTCCGCAGAATGACGAAGAAAACAAAAGCGGCTTGGGGAAAAATCCCAAGCCGTTTTGTTGTTGCCCGAAAACAATTTCGGGTACAGTGTGTACAAGACACGGGAGTATAGAAAGGTCGTCAGTCATTGGTCGTTAGTCGTTAGTATAAAAGACGGGAATGGGGAGTCGGGAGTCGGGAGTCGGGAGTAAAAAGTCGTTGGTCGTTAGTCGTCCGCTACTTTCGCTTTTCCGAGGTGCTAAGTGCGAGGTGCGAGGTGCGCCGTTGTCGTTAGTCGTTAGTAAAAAACACAGGAGTATAGAAAACGAGAGCAAAAAATACGAAAAAATACGGGTCAAAAAATCTTTTCCCGTTACTTATACCCCCGTTATTCATACACCCGCGAAGTTATACTCCCGCGGTTTTATACATATTCGGAATTTTGAATCAGCAGCCTTTCAGCGCTTTTTTGAGTTTCAGCCTTCGGCAATTTCAGCCAAAGCGTTGAAAAGTCCTGATTCTGACTGCATTCCGATACAGTCTGTCTGCTTTGCCGCCCGAAGTGAGTTAAG
>JAZRZG010000077.1:0-1196 GCA_045601305.1 Synergistaceae bacterium | reverse complement strand
TTTTCAATTGTAATAGAACCGACGTTTCCCTCCTCACCTGCCATAATTTGAACATTGGCGGGAAGATTCAATCCCTTTGCCGCATACCACTCGGATGCCGAAGCAAAGGAGGATGCTTTCGACTGCTCATCCGGTTTGTTCGTTTGTGCTTCGCTGCCGGGATTGGTCGTTGTCTGCTCGGATTGCTGCGTGTTTTCGGTTTTCCCGTTGTTCGCCGCAGGCGTTTTCTCACCGCAAGCAGCGAGCGAAAGCAGCATAAGAAGAGCAAGTGTCAAAGCTATTATTTTTTTCATGCTGAATACCTCTCATTTCTTTATTTCAGAATTTTGATTTTACCGATGATCGGCAGTTCCTTTGCTTTGCCGTTTGCCGCATTGACGATACCGATAATGGAGACGACAGCGAACACGATTCCGACGATGCCGATAATCGAAACAAGAAAGACAAGACGCCAGGAGATTGCCAATATGACAGCACTCAGGATCTCATACGCAATGACGTATATGATCTCCGTGATTGCCAGCACAAGCCCCTGATTGCAATGGAAACGGGCAAATTTGGATTCCTTCGCGGCGAACAGGGGAATCAAAACGAGCCACGACAAATAAGCGAGAATTGCCATTGCCTTATTGTTCTGAATGTCCTGTGCGTCGTACTCAGACGTTGTGTCGGCAGTGTTGTTCAGACCGGCAATCTTCGCCGTAAAATCGTTTTTCGCTGCGGTGTCGGCGGGCTGCGCCTGCTGTTCCCGTGCTTCTGTCTGTTCTTTTACGGGTGCCTCCACAGGCGCGCCGCAGGACGGGCAGAATTTTTGCCCCTCATTCAGTTGTGTTCCGCATTTTGAACAGAATGCCATAATAGATTACCTCTTTTCCTCTTTTTCTTTTTTCTTCTTACCTTTGGCGATAAGAATAATGACAAGAATTACAACAATCAGAATTATCGCGAGCCAAATGAACAGGCAGATGCCGAGCGGCTGGAACGGGCAGATTCCGCAAACCTTACACTTGTTTTTTACTTCTGTTGACGTATTATCGTCAAGCTTTCCACCGGGAGTGTTTGTACCGCTCTGACCGGGCCCCTCCGTGCGGGCCTCACCCGCATTGCAGAAGAGCGAATTGGTATAAGGGCTGTCTTTGCCTTCTTCGGCATAATTTTTCAGATACGCCCGGAATTCAATGGTGTCGTCCTTGGAG
>JAZRZG010000076.1:0-7774 GCA_045601305.1 Synergistaceae bacterium | reverse complement strand
GGCAAAGCAGACAGACTGTATCGGAATGCAGTCAGAATCAGGACTTTTCAACGCTTTGGCTGAAATTGCCGAAGGCTGAAACTCAAAAAAGCGCTGAAAGGCTGCTGATTCAAAATTCCGAATATGTATAAAACCGCGGGGGTATAACTTCGCGGGTATATGAATAACGGGGGTATGAGTAACGGGAAAAGATTTTTGACCCGTATTTTTTCGTATTTTTTTCTCCCGTCTTCTATATTCCCGTGTTCTATACTAACGACTAACGACAACGGCGCACCTCGCACCTCGCACTTAGCACCTCGGAAAAGCGAAAGTAGCGGACGACTAACGACCAACGACTGACGGATGACCGTAGGGAATATCGAGCGTTTCCCTTCAGCGAGAATACAGACGACTTTTCCCTTCCGACTCCCGAATTGCGACTCCCGATTCCCGTCTTCTCTACTCCCAACTCCCGTGTCTTATGTTAAAACCGTTCGTCCATAACGCGTTTTGTTTTCTTTTCGCTGCGCGGCAGCGTGCCTATTGAAACTATCTGCGGCTCAACAAGTATGCCGATGGAGGCTTTGCAGAGTCTCACAAGTTCAGCTGCCGTCTTCGCCGTGTCCTGTCCGTCTTTGATTTCCGCCTGAACAATCATTTTGTCGCGGAGGTTGACGTTTTTGAGGACTATTCTGTATTCGCTGCTGAGTGCGGGTATCTGTTTCAGCACGTTTTCCACCTGAGCGGGGAAGATGTTTGTGCCTTTTACCTTGAACATGTCGTCGCTTCTGCCTTTTATTCTGTCTATTCTCGGATAGGGCAGTCCGCATTTGCATTTGCCGGGGATGAAGCGCGTGATGTCGTGCGTGCGGTAGCGGATAAGCGGCTCTGCCTGACGTTTGAAGGTTGTGCAGACAAGTTCGCCTTCTTCTCCCTCGGGCAGCACTTTGCCTGTCTTCGGGTCTATGATTTCAAAGTAAATATAGTCGTCAAAGACGTGCATTCCTGCGTGTTCTTCGCAGTCTATTCCTATGCCGGGACCGTAGATTTCGGTGAGTCCGTATATGTCAAAGAATTCTATGCCGAGCGATTCGTATATGCGTTCGCGGATTTTGTCGCCCCAGCGTTCTGAGCCGAATATGCCTTTTTTGAGTTTTATGCTGCCGCGGAGTTGCCGTTTGTCAACTTCTTCGGCAAGCATGAGCGCGTATGACGAGGTGCAGCAGAGTACAGTCGTGCCGAGGTCTCTGAGGAGCTGCAGCTGTTTTTCTGTCTGTCCCGCGCCTATCGGAATTGATAGCGCGCCGAGATTTTCCGCGCCTTTGAGAAATCCGAGTCCCGCTGTCCAGAGTCCGAAGCCCGGCGTAATCTGAACAACGTCATGGTTTGTGACACCGGCTATTTCGTAGCAGCGTTTGAACATTGCCGCCCAGTCTTCGATGTCCTGTACTGTGTAGGGCATGATAATGGGCATTCCTGTAGTGCCTGACGATGAATGGATACGAACCACCTCATCCTGCGGCACGGCGCAGGCGCCCAGCGGATACGCGTCGCGCAGATCGTTTTTTTCCGTAAAGGGAAGGCTCTCAAAGTCTTCCTTTGTTTTCATTTTTTCGATGTCTATGCCTGCCAGAATTTTCCTGTACATCGGGCTGTTTTTCTGTACTCGTTTTGCTGCTTCAAAGCACTGCTGTATTGTTGTATTTTCCATATTATTTTCCTCCTGACTGTTCTTCTCTATACTAAACTGTTCTCGTCTCCTGTAACCCGTACTTAATAATTATTTTTACTAAGTGCTGAGTGCCAGGTGCTAAAGTGCGCTTCTAATGGCTATCTTTTATTTTCGCCATCGTACTCCCTGTTCAAAACCGAGGTCAAACGCTTTTTCGTTCACTGCAAGCGTTTTCTCTTTGACTGATTTTCGGAGCGCGGCGCGTATCTCGTCTTCGCCGAACGGCAGCAGTCCGGCGCCTGTCGCGGCTCCGAGCATTACTACGTTGAGCGAGCGGGCGTTTCCGGCTTTCAGCGCAAGCGGCGCGCCTTCAATGAGCAGTATGCCGGGGACACGTTTTTTCAGCAGTTCAAGATATTCGTCTTCAAGATATACTCCTTTTTTGAGCGCGACGTTTGTCGGAACTATTTTCTCTGCGTTGACTACGGCTTTCGCGTCAGGCGCGAGTTTTCCGAGTATGCGCGCTGCTTCGGAAAGTTCAAAACCGATCAGAAGGTCTGCGCGGCCTTGCGGTATAACCGGCGACAACTCTTTCGCGTCCATGCGCACATGGCTTGATACTGAACCTCCGCGCTGCGCCATGCCGATTGTTTCAGAGGTGCGGACAAAGAGTCCGCGTTCCATTGCGGCTGCTGAGAGTATTTTTGAAGCAAGCAGTGTTCCCTGTCCGCCTACTCCGGCAATTATTATGCTGTTACGCATCGCGTGAAACCTCCTTTATCGCACCTGTCGGACAGAGTTTCGCGCAAAGTCCGCAGCCGGTGCAGAGAGCTTCGTTTATGACAACTTTTCCTTCTTTGTCCGGTGTCATTGCAGGGCAGCCGATTTCTCTGATACATTTCAGACAGCCTATGCAGGCATCGTTTACGCGGCAGACGGCTGCAGGCTTCGGCGCTTTGAAAATGCAGGGCGCTTCCGTTATGACCGCCGCGGGACCGTCGAAGTTTTTCGCTCCGCGGATTGCTTCGACCGTCGCTTCAAAGTCAAATGGGTTGACTTTTTTTACGTATTCCATTCCGCAGGCGCGGAGCAGCATTTCAATGTCAAGCGCTTTCGTGGACTCGCCCATTGCCGTGAAGCCCGTTCCGGGGTGCGGCTGGTGTCCGGTCATTGCCGTTGTATGGTTGTCAAGCACGACAAGCGTGATTTTCGTTTTCTGATATACCGCGTTGATTATGCCGGTTATGCCTGACGCAAAGAAAGTGGAATCTCCGATGAAGGAGACGGTTTTAATGCCTTCTTCCGCAAGCTGCAGTCCCTGAGCTATCGTTATGCCGGCGCCCATGCAGAGACAGGTGTCGGTTGTGTTAAGCGGCGCCGCGTTGCCGAGCGTGTAGCAGCCTATGTCTCCGCAGTAAACGACTTTCTTTTCGTCTTTCATCGCGACCTTTGCCGCGTAGAAGGAGGCGCGGTGCGGACAGCCGGGGCAAAGCACGGGCGGACGCACGGGGAATTGCGGCGTTTCAATGGTTTCCGCCGCTTCTTCTTCAAGTCCGAGATATTTGAATATTGCCTGTTTCACAATCTCGTAGCTGAATTCGCCGTTGCAGGGGGTGTGTCCCGTGTGTTTGCCGTATATTTCGGCACGTCCCTGATTTATCAGAAGCAGCCCTTCTTCAACTATCGGGTCAAGCTCTTCTATGACAAGCACAGAATTGACTTTTGAGAGAAATTCTTCCGCCTTTTTCTCCGGCAGCGGATATGGGTTGCCGACTTTGAAGAGTGTTACATCAAGCTTATATTCATCGATTACTTCTTTGGCGTAAAGGTACGAAACACCTGAAACGGCTATCCCTTTGCTGCTGCTGCCTTCGATTGTGTTGAAGCGGCTGTCGCTGAATCTGTCGGAAAGCTGCCGTTGTTTGATTTCTATTTCGCCGTGTTTTCTGTATGAGAGCGCGGGGAATATGCACCATTCAGGGCGTTTTTCAAAGCCTGAAACGGGACGCGGCTTTTTCGGCGCTTCGGCAATGTCAACGCTTGCGCTTGCGTGGCAGACACGCGTTGTCGGACGCACAAACACCGGCAGGGCAAATTCTTCCGAGAGGTCACACGCTTCCTGTATCATTTCGTACGCTTCTTCTGGTGACGCAGGGTCGTAAACGGGAAGATTGGCGTTTTTGGCAAAGCCTCGCGTATCCTGTTCTGTTTGCGATGACCAAGGACCCGGGTCATCCGCGGCTGCTATTACGAGTCCGCCTTTTACGCCTATGTACGCAAGGCTCATAAGCGGGTCTGACGCGACGTTGAGCCCCACCTGCTTCATCGTCACAAGCGCGCGCGCACCTGTATAGCTTGCGCCTGCCGCGATTTCCATTGCCGCTTTTTCGTTGACTGACCACTGCACGTTAATGTTCGGATTTTTCTCACGCAGTATTGTCTCGATAATTTCCGTTGAAGGTGTTCCCGGGTAGCCCGCAACAATTTTTACGCCGGAATTTATTGCTCCGTGCGCTATTGCCTCGTTACCCATGCAAAGCTTGACTGTCATAAAATTTCCTCCGTTCCGCAACAAAAAAACCTTGCCGCAAGACAAGGTGAAATAAGCGCGTTATACGCTCTGCTCTGCTGCTCTGTCTCATCTTGTCTCAATCGGAAAAACCTCTGTTTTTCCCTACAGATATTTATAACACAAAGCAGAGAATAAAGCAAATATAAGAATTTCTCATATTGCCTCAGAATTGAAACCGACAAACTGCGGCTTACCGCGTCACATAACACAAAAAACTCCGGATTTCTCCAGAGTTTTTAACGTTTTTAATACTGTCAGCCGATTTATTTCTTAATCAGCTTGTTGACAAGTTCCTCCAAAGTCCGCCTGTCGTTGCTGCCATTGCGGGCGCTGCCGCGCCGAACACGAAACCGAAAAGCATTAGGATCGTCGCAAGTTTTCTGAGCATTTTTGTTGTTTTCATTTGTATTTTTCTCCTAAAATGCATTTTGTTTTTTATTCTGCATTATTTCCTTTTTTACTGACTTTTTCAGCGGCTGCTTTCAATGCTGCCATGTACTCTTTTTCCACAGAAGACAAGGTGGCTGCCTGATATTTTCTATATTCTTCAACTGCTTTTTTCATTGCCTGTTCATGGCTCACTTTGCCTGCGCCGTCAAGCAGATTTTCCCCGTTTAATTCAAGGATTCTGTTTAATCGTTTAATGTAATCTGCCATGCGCATCGGATTATGCCTGATTGCCTGAACTTCCGCAAAGTCAAAATATCCTGAAACAAGATTATTGAGAACTTTCAGTTCTGTTTCCGTCAGATAATTTTTCGCCGTACCAATGTCACTCAGCACTGGAATTTCACCTTTGAATGTCGTAAGTCCCATAAACGGTTTAGAAGCATCCGCGCGTTCGTAAATCACTTCGGCTGCCGTGTGACCGTGCGCCGCATAGTGCAGTTTGTTCTGCACAATTTTGAAAAAACGGACTGTCTCATCGCTTTTGGGATCGTAATCAATGCTGGTCGCATATAAATCCAAAACTTGGCGGTACAGTACTTTTTCGGATGACCGAATGTCGCGTATTCTGTCAAGCAGCTCTTTCCAGTAATTCCCGCCGCCAAGCTGCTTCATTCGTTCATCGTCTAACGCAAAGCCTTTCCGCATATATTCTTTTATAACGCCTGATGCCCATATTCTGAACTGTATGCCTCTGCGCGATTTTACACGATAACCTACTGAAATTACAACGTCAAGACTGTAGTAATTGGTAGGCTTTGCCGAAAATTCGGGATTTCCGAATTTTCTCATTGTCGTCTCCTGCGTCAATTCGCCTTCGTCATATATGTTTTTTATGTGCTCGTTAATCGTAGATTTCGCTTTTTCAAACAACAGCGACATCTGTTCCTGTGACAGCCATACGGTATCTTCATCAAAACGAACGTCAACTTTTGCAAGTCCGTCTTCCGTCGTGTAGATCACAAATTCTGAATTGCCGCAGTCTGCTGGCATACAAGGCACCTCTAATCAAAATCTAAAAAACAACGTGAGACAAAGACAAATACCTAAGCGAGAAAAATGCGATACACACCAACAATACGCTCGCAACACGCGTCTTCTTATTGGTTATTATATATCATATTGGCCGTTGTCAAACAGCGAAATTGTCAGTTTTTGTCTATTTTTCACATTTTTCTCATTGTTTCCGCACTATAGTTTTAAATCATTTATCTCTCATAGTTCGCAGTACACTCAGCTGTCTGTTGTCAGTCTTTGTTTTTTCTGTCATTGTTTTCCGGTTTTTATTCACACCCCCCATATATAAATCTGCAATTACCCCCGTCAAAAAGCAACCAAATCTGAAATTTTTCTGAACTTTTTTCTTCCTTGCCTCACTGACCATCTCAGATAATGTCCTTCGGTAACAGAGAAACGATTCAGTATATAAGATGTAAGAGTGTGTGTCAAGCAGCCCCGTCTTGAAAAAAAATTTGTTCTTATTTCTCCAATCGGTTGCTTTTTGTGCCTGCTTGTCGCAGTGTTATATATGGAGACCTCTGTTTCTGAACATCGCACAATTTCAAAACGGTGAACCACAGCCAACCTACGGGGGATCAACTACCAGTAACCGGATAAATAATGCGCCCTGCGACGATGCACGTCTCGTTGAAGCCGGACTTTATGCGAAGAAGGGCTGCCCAAGTCTGTATCATCTTCGTATATTGGGTAGGTTCGTCGGAGACACAAATTTTTTTCAAACCGCGGTTTGAGCTTTTTCTGCACTTAGCACTCGGCACTTCGTAGCACTTAGCCGAGCAGCGGAACAGAAGATGAAAAGTAGCAAAACATTTGCTGACGGCTTATGGCTGACAGCAAACAGGGATTAGCGGTCAGCTTTTAGTCATTAGCTATTAGCTGAAAGAATTAAAAGAATATTGAAAGGCTAACAGTTAACGACTGACAGCTTAAACAAAATGCCGGCGGGGATTTTCCCCAACCGGCTATTTTTGCGTGCTTTTGTTTTGTATTTTGGTGATCGCTGCACGAAAAACAAATTACAATGACCAAGCAGCAACAAAATTTCTTTTTTGGGTGTCGTTACAGAAATTTCAACAGCCTGTTGTATATTATTCGCAAGCTGCCATTTTCTTCTCAACTTCGGCAACCAAGGACAACTCTTTGCACAATCTCAAAATCTTCTCGCAAAGAGCAGACTTTTTTCAACTATCGGATGTGGTTCACCGCTGTTGTATGCGTTATTTTTGTTCATTTGTATCCTTTGTTTTATATTTGTAATTCGTCATTCGCCATTGCTTTTCTACGCTGTCTTTGGTTGTGTATTTCGGCGTTATTATGTTTGTTTTTTACTCCTGTGTTCTGTACTCCCGTGTTTTATACCTCTGTGTCTTATTTACTTATACTCTCGTTCAACTCTTTTTGATATTCCGCAGACGATTTCATATCCTATTGTGCCGATGGCATGCGCCATATCATCAGCAGTGTATCTCTGTCCCAGCAGTGTCACTTCGTCTTGCGGCTTAACATCGGAAATTTCCGAAATGTCCGCCATAAGCTGATCCATGCAGACGCGGCCGATAATGGGTGCGCGTTTGCCGTTTATGAGCACGCAGCCTTTGTTTGACAGCGCTCTGCTGTACCCGTCGGCGTAGCCTGTCGGAATCGTCGCTATGCGCATATCGCGCTCTGCGGTAAAGGTTCTTCCGTAGCCTACCGTTTCGTTTTTATGTATTGTTTTTATCATCGCAACTACAGATTTCCACTCAAGCGCCGGCTGAATGCCTTCCGGCAGCCTGCTTGCGTAATCAGGCTTGAGCCCGTAAAGAATTATGCCGAGTCTTGCAAGCGTTCCGTATGGTTTATGCCACAACGCTCCGGCAGAGTTCATGCAGTGAATGTACGGCAGTTTTAAGTCTGCGACACGTTCGCACACTGTTTTGAATTTATCAATCTGCCGCTCTGTAAAGGCATCTTCCGCCGGTGTGTCCGCGGCACTGAGGTGTGTAAAAAGTCCTGTCAGATTAAATCGCGGCGCAAAATTTCTTATGGCAGTTTCACATTCGTCAGGTTTGTCGGCATCAAGTCCTATGCGGTTCATACCT